>JBMTIF010000365.1:0-3156 GCA_049437045.1 Alphaproteobacteria bacterium
AGCCAACCTCAATCGCTTTCGCGAGCTGGGTTACAGCGTGGCAGAACGCAGCTTTGATGATGATGTTTCCTCCATTGCCGCTCCAATTTTTGGGGGGCAGGGCGAAGTCTGGGGCTGCATGTCGCTGGCTTGTGTCGCCGCGCGTGTGACGCCTCAACTCATCGGTGAGTACAGCCAGCGCGTTATGGACGCCGCTCAGGGCGCGACGCAGGCTTTGGGTGCGACGGTTCCAGCCAACTACCGATCTGTTCCCCTCGCAGCCAGAAGGGGCGTCGCATGACCTTCTGCTTGAAAAATCAAAACGTGAAAAAGCGCCAGCGCTCCGTATCGGTAAAGCGTGGCCGAAGATGCAAAACTAAGGACCGGCATAATGGACGGTGAAAGCAATTTCCTGAAAGAAAACAACGCCAAACACATGTGGCATCCTATGGCGCATCCGGCAGAAATGCGCGCCAACCCGCCCAAGGTAATTACACGGGCAGAAGGGGTGTCTTTGACGGACGTGGACGGCCACCGGACCCTTGATGCTGTTGGCGGACTCTGGAATGTCAATTTGGGGTACTCTGTTGATCCGATCAAAAAGGCCATTGCGGACCAGTTGCAGGAGCTGCCCTATTACAGCGCCTTTCGCGGCACATCGACCGGCCCCGCGATTGAGCTGTCTTATATGCTGCAGGAGTGGTTTGAGCCTGAGGGCATGACCCGCTCGTTCTTCACCAGTGGCGGCTCGGACAGTGTAGAAACGGCACTGCGGCTTGCCCGGCAGTATCACAAGATCCGCGGTGATCGAGACCGTTACAAGTTCATCAGTCTCAAAAAGGGCTATCACGGAACGCACTTTGGTGGTGCATCAGTCAACGGAAACGCCAACTTCCGGCGACAGTATGAGCCGTTGTTGCAGGGGTGTTTCCAGATTGCTTCGCCCTACACCTACCGCAATCCGTTCAACGAGACCGATCCAGCCAAGCTCGCCCAGCTGGTCGCCGCGCAGCTGGAAGACGAAATCAACTTTCAGGGACCGGATACGGTTGCCGCCTTTATCATGGAGCCTGTGCTCGGTGCGGGTGGAGTGATCCCTCCACACGACAGCTTCATGCCAATGGTGCGAGAGATTTGCGACCGCCACGGCGTGCTTTTGATTGCTGATGAGGTGATAACAGCCTTTGGTCGCACAGGCGCTTGGACGGGCTCACGCTTGACCGGGGTTCAGCCCGACCTGATGTGCACCGCCAAAGCCATTACCAATGGTTACTATCCTTTTGGTGCCGTGATGATCCACGGGTCGGTTGCTGAAGTGTTTGAAAGCGATGCTTCGGCCATGGGGATGATCGGCCACGGCTACACCTATTCCGCCCATCCGGTCGGTGCAGCGGCGGCGCTGGCTTGTGTGCCACTGATCAAAAAAGCCGGGGTGGCGGACAATTCTGCGGCGCGTGGGGCGGAACTGCTCGCGGGCGGTCATGCTTTGGCTGAAAAATACGAGATTGTCGGAGATGTTCGCGGGCGAGGGCTGATGTTCTGCATGGAACTGGTTTCTGACCGCGCCACCAAAACGCCGCTGGATAAGGTAACAATCGCCAAGATCTACGAGGCTGCTTACGAAGCTGGGGTCATGGTTCGGATTTCAGGGAACAACATCATCTGCTCCCCACCGCTGATCATCACAAAAGAAGAAACTCAGCAGCTTCTTGACGGCATCGAGGCCGGATTGAAGGCAGCGGAACTGGGTGGTTGAGTGACGGACGAGCGATGACGATGGACTGGGATACATTCTCCAACTGGGGGCATAGAGCCGCAGATTGGGCTGCAGACTACCACAAGGGTCTGCGGGACCGGCCTGTACGACCGGCGTTGGAGCCGGGAAAGGTTCGTGCGGCGATCCCGGACAGTCCGCCTGAGCGCGCTGAAAGCATGGACGCGATCTTCAAAGATTTTGAAGACATCATCGTGCCGGGCATGACCCATTGGCAGCATCCGCGCTTTTTCGCCTATTTCCCCGCCAATGCTGCGCCAATTTCGGTGGTGGCAGAATACTTGGTATCCTCCATGGCAGCACAGTGCATGCTGTGGCAGACCTCACCAGCCGCAACCGAGCTGGAAGGCAAGGTGCTGGATTGGTTGCGGCAGGGTTTGGGGCTGCCTGAGGGCTTCTCCGGGGTCATTCAAGACAGCGCTTCTTCCGCGACCTTGGCGGCTGTTTTGACCATGCGCGAGCGCGCGCTGAACTGGCAGGGAAACAAGCAAGGGCTGGCTGACAATGGCCGGCTTCGTATCTATGCCAGCGCTGAAGTCCACACATCCATCGACCGTGCGATCTGGATTTCCGGCATTGGTGAGGAAAACCTCGTGCGCATCCCAACCCAGGGACCGAACCGAGGCCTCGACGTTGACGCCCTTCAGGGGGTGATTGAGCTGGATCGGGCGGAAGGGTTCATTCCAGCGGGATTCATTGGCAACGTGGGCGGCACCAGCGCCGGGGCAACCGATGACCTGCAAGCTGCCATCGCCGTAGCAAAGGCCGAGGGCCTTTATACGCACATCGATGCAGCGTGGGCTGGGTCAGCAATGATCTGTCCGGAATTCCGACACTACTGGAATGGCATCGAGGACGCGGATTCCGTTGTCTTCAATCCGCACAAGTGGCTGGGTGCTCAATTTGACTGTTCAGCGCACTTTGTTGCGGATCCGGAAAGTCTGGTCAAAACCCTTGCAATCCAGCCTGAGTATCTCAAGACCCAAGGCGCAGACGGCATCATCAATTACTCAGAATGGTCAATTCCATTGGGTCGCCGTTTCCGGGCGCTGAAGCTCTGGTTCCTGTTGCGGGGCCACGGTCTCGAAGGTCTGCGCACCATGATCCGCAACCACGTGACTTGGGCGGAAAAGGTGCATGAAGCGATCTCCGAGATGCCGGATATGGAAATCGTAACAGCGCCCATGCTGTCGCTCTTCACCTTCCGACTGGTGCCCGAAGCGCTCAAAGGCAAGGCTGAGGCTTTGGACGCGCTGAACATGCGTTTGATCGAGGCCATCAACAACGATGGTCGCATTTACCTGACGCAAACCAAAATCGACGACAAGTTCGTAATTCGCTTCATGACCGGTACCTGGACCATGGAAGAGCAGGACGCAGAGACGGCTATTGCCGTGATCGCG
>JBMTIF010000366.1:0-3198 GCA_049437045.1 Alphaproteobacteria bacterium
GCTGGTCTTAATCGTTAGAGCCAATACTAGTTTTGATTCATCACCAACCTTTCAGAGACGGTTTTGAATCGTTAAGCCCTCGCTGCCTACCGGCCAAACGGTTTGGGGAACCAGAAAAATGCTGGGGCGCTCCTTGAACGGGCGAATGGCTTACCAATCGGCCCGACGCCACCCTCAAGGCAGCATTTCAGTCGTCGCTGAAGAGGCTAAGTCGTCGGTTAGGACTGGAGCTCAAATGACATGGCTGCACCCGGACCGAAATCCCAGCCGAGCCCCATCCAGAGCACCACCAGGGCGATGCCACTGATTAGCATCCATACCGCATACGGCAACATCATGGCCGTCAAACTGCCGAGACCAAAATCTCGCTGCCAGCGGCGTGCAAAAATCAGCACAAGCGGGAAATACACCATCAGCGGCGTGATCATGTTCGTGGCGCTATCGCCTACCCGATAAGCAGCGGTGGCGCCCTCTGGACTAATCCCAAGCAGCATAAGCATAGGGACCAGCACCGGTGCAAGCAGCGCCCACTTGGCACTGGCAGATCCAACAAACAGATTCAAAAGCCCTGAAAACAGAACGATTAATCCCAACAGGACGGCGAGCGGTAGGCCGCTGCTCTCAATGGCATTGGCACCATGAACCGCCATGATCAATCCCAAATTAGACCAGTTAAACATCGCGACGAAATGGGCTGCAGCGAATGCCAAAACCAGGTAATAGCCCATATCTTTCATGGACTCGGTCAACATATCAATCAGGTCTTGAGACGATCGGATCGTGCCCGCCACACTGCCATAAGCCCACCCCGTAGCTAAAAACAGCACCATGAAACCAGCCACTAGCGATCCAAAAAGCGGCGCTGCTTTCTGGTACCAAGCGAGACCCTCTGCGGCTTGATCATCATCTAAGAGCGGTGTCCCCGGACCAAACACCATCCACAGCCAAAGCGCGATGACGGCTAAAGCAGCCCAACCCGCCCGCTTGAGACCACGCGTCTGAAGCGCGTGATCCACGCCATCGCTCACCTCGGCTTGGAGGTCTTCGACTACATCAGGCGCCCATACACCCAGCCTAGGCTCAATGATTCGATCGGTGACCCACCAGACGATGGGCAAGTAAAGCGCCATCAGCGCGACGATGAACCACCAGTTCCCCGCTATGTTTACGGTCCAACCGGCCGCCAGACCTGAGCCATCGACCGCCGCCTCGGTGATCCCGAAAAGCAGGGCGTCAAGTGCACCAGGCGTGATATTGGCTGAAAACCCTCCAGAGACCCCTGCAAATGCGCAAGCGACCCCTGCAAGAGGGTGACGACCTGCAGAAACGTAAACGATTGCTGCAACTGGTATCAAAATCACATAACCCGCGTCTGCCGCGTGGTTTGACAGCATGGCCACAGCAGCCACCACTGGCGTGAGCAGCGCCGAGGGTGCATGCCTCACCGCTGCGCGAATGCTGGCACCAAAAAAGCCGCTTCTCTCGGCCACTCCCGCACCTAGCATGACCACCAAAACATAGCCCAAGGGATGAAAATGGGTGAACGTTTTGGGCATTTCGACCCAGAACCTAGCCACATTCTCCGCTGACAAAAGGCTGGTTGCCTGCACCATCACGGCCGCGCCTTCAGCATCTTGAAGGACTGGATGGGCTGCATTTACGCCCAACCAAGCGCACAAAACCGAGATCACGATCAGCCCAAGGATCAAGTAAACGAATAAGAACACGGGGTCTGGTAACCGATTGCCCGCCCGCTCAATCGCGGCCAACAGCCCTGTTTGCCCCATCATATTGGTATCGGTTGCCACGACCTACTCACGCTCTTTTCTGATTGCGGTTAGCCTAGCATGAAGCGCTGGGAATTGAGCCTCGTGGTTACCCAACCTCGAGCTCACTCAGCTCAATGGCGGCCCTGAGCAAATGATTCATGTCGAGCGCAGGTGCAGCGAGCAGTCTTGCACGGGGATGATCAAAGGCTTGGCTGTTGCACAAAATCATTCGGCGATCGTCTGAAGCATCGAGCCAGTGTCCGGCGGCGTCAAACCAGCCATCGATGACCAATAGATCAAACGCACTCCCTTGTTCTCGAAGTATTTGTGTTGCTGCCTCTTTAGAGATGGCTTGCGTTACCACCATCCCTTGCGCCCGAAAGAGCTCAGCCACCACCTCCCCTTGAATTGCCAGGTCAAAACACACGAGGACAAGTTGAGGGTGCTCTTGTTCCAGCAACTGGGCCATCGGTCTTCGGTCGAGCGCAGACTCAACCACGGCCTCCATATCTTGAAGATGATCGCTAACGTATTGCTCGTAACGCCGAATCGCTTCAAGGCGCTCCCCCGCGACAATGAGATTTTCTTCTAACATGACGGCGATCAGCTCGGCATAGCCTTTCGTGGTCGACACAATATTCTGCAATGCAAGGAGGAGCCGCTTTTGATCTTTGGCTGATTCTCGCTCGGAGAGCGCACTTTCCGCCCGAGGCATCAGCCCAACCAGCCAACCCTCGCGCCCAAGTGAGAATTGCCAAAACTCGAATGGCTGCTCAACAACGGAAAAGTCATTGTCGCTCTGACCTTCGATGAGCCGATGAACCAATTGTTCAGTCAACGTTGCGTCGAGCGTGAGCAACACATCGTAGGCATCATTCACATGGCAAGGTTGATACTTCTCATCCAGCCACTGCGCGGGAAACGGGAGCGAATCAACGAGCGTTGAGATGTCGACAGCTTTCTTCACCACCCACCCTATTCATGCACTGCCGGAGAGGAACGTTCGCCTTGATAGAGAACCCTATCTTCACCGAGTATTTTACCTGCCAAAACCTCATTCAACGCGCCTCGAAGCAACCTAGTTGCGTCGCTAGGTTCGAACGGTTTTTCCAACACCCAGGACACACCTACTGGACGCATGGATAGATCAGCCGTGGTCAGCACGGCGCGCACATTCGGCCGCTCCAATAGGCAGGACATCAACCAATCAGCACTCGACTGATCACCCAGCCAGCCATCGACGATCAGAACATCGGGCATGAATTCATGCCAAAGCATCTCCGCTTGCCCAAGCGTCTCAGCTCGAGCAACCGTTGCGCCCAACGCTTCTGGCAGGCCAGCTAACAGGTCAGCAATCAGCGGATCATCCTCCACAATCAAAACGCGCAGTGCCTGCATCAACTCAGTAATCTGGTGACCGAGTGCTCGC
>JBMTIF010000367.1:0-3191 GCA_049437045.1 Alphaproteobacteria bacterium
CTGCTGACCAGTGCGGCGCGGGATTGGCCGACGTAGGCTTGCAGGTCCGCAGGCGAGCTGCCGAAACTGGTGCGCGTCATCGCGTGGCGAACGTCTTCGAGTGTGAGTTGCTGGCTCAGGGTATCGGCATTGATACTCAGAGCCGGGGCAAGGGCGCAGGCTGCGACACCAGCGGTGAGCAAGGCACGGCGAAGGGTTTTCATCGGATGTCTCCTTTCGATGAAGTGTGGGGAAGAGTGGGGTTGGTGTGGTGGTGTTGGTCAGGCCGGGGGCGGTTTAACGCCCCTGCGGTTTAGGGCCGTCAGAGGAACCAGAGTGCAAATTCATCCTCCTCCAGCAAAAAGTCGAGCAGGGCTTCCCGCTTTTCGAACGGCAGCGTGTCGAGGAACTCCACGAAATCGACAAACAGCTCGCGGGCCAACTCGGTCCGGGTGTCTTCGACGCGATTGAAGTTCTCCAGAACCGCTTCGCGGTCCATGTTTTCCTGCCAAAGTGCCTCAAGCATTTCGTCGGCCTGTTCGTCGATCAATGCGCCCAGACCTTCGATGCTCTCGTAACGGTTTTCGAGCAGGGCATCGAGTTCCGCCCAGTCGTCATCGTTCCAGCCTGAAGACTCTTCCAGCACCTGCCAGGGCTCAACCCCGCGCTGGTTCTGCCAGTAGACGTAGCCCACAGCGCTGACGACACCGATGTTGAGGAAGAGCGAGCCTAGCGCGATCCACAGAATCAAACGGTTCTTCATGGTCTACTTCCTTTTCCGCGCGGCATCGAAGCTGAGGCTGAGGCCGTCTCCGATAGGGCGTACATCTATTTGGTGGAGGCTGGATTTGCTGCCGGGACCAACCAGCCCATTAGCCAGCTGCGCCCCGGCGGTCGCGCCAACGCCGAAACAGGCGAGCAGGCCAAAGATCAACGCGGCAAGGGTTGCTTTGCCGGTGCGGGCGGTGGTGGTGGCGGAGGCCGTCTGAACGGCGATGTCACCGGCATCCACGATCAAAAGCGCCAGATCAGGGTCATCCAGCATGGCGCGGTCGAGCGTGGCTTGCTCTTCCTTCCCAAGCGGTATGCCGGCAGCGCGCTGTGCGGCGAGGGCGAGGATGGTATCCGGGTCGATGGTGCTCATGTCAGGCAGCCTTGTTGGCGGTTTCGCTGACACTTTCGAAGGTGCCATCGGGCTGTATGCCCGCATCCCGCAGTTTCTTCAGCGCACGCGCCTTGAGCACGCGCACCGTGTTGTCAGAGATCGACAGCGCTTTGGCGATGTCGGGACCATCGAGGTCACGGTCAAAAGCAAGCACCAGAACCAGTGCTTCACGGTCGGTCAAAAGTCCCTCCGGCACCACGTCTTTGATGGACGAGCGGTGCACGGGTGTGGTGGCCGGGACTTCTGGCGCGGTGTCCAGATCGCCGCTGGGGTAACGGCGGGCCGAACGCAGAGTGTTGGAGGCGGTGGAACCTGCGACAACGGCAAGGAAAGCACGCAGGTTGCCGCGCTGTGGGTCAAAGCGGCGGAACAGGGCAAAGTCCTTGGCGGCCAGTCGCTCGAAGGTATCGGCGATGGCATCCTGAAATAGCCCTGCATCCGGCTTCAGTCCTTGTCGTGTAAACGTGCGGTGCACGGCGGCCTCCAAAACCGGGCGTGCCTTGAGGACAAAGCGGCTCCAAGCGCGATCATCACCCGCATACAAGGCGGAAAAATCGGTTTGATCCAGGTCCATTCGGGCACACGGTTGTTCGTTGTTTCAAAAGCCTTACACAGGCACACTAGGTGAGCGTTTACGGCTTGCGTAACTTTTTTTGATTTTTTTGGAGCGACAGCACGATGGCAGAGCATCCGGAGCACTTTGTGACCCTAAGCGACGGGCAGGTGCACTTTCGTTACGCCGGGCCGGATGATGGTCCGCCGGTGATCCTTGTGCATGGTTTTTCCTATGCGAGCTGGTCGTACAATTTCCTTGGGCCGCTGTTGGTCGAAGCAGGGTATCGCGTCTTTGCGTTGGACCTCTATGGGCGTGGTTTTTCCGACCGACCCCAAGTGCGGCATGACCGGGGACTTTATAACCGCCTGCTATCCAGGTTCATGGACGCGGTTGAGTTGGATGAGCCTGTGACCTTTGTGGGGAACTCGATGGGCGGGGGCGTGGTGACAGACTTCGCGGCGCATCACCCGGGGCAGGTGCGGGGATTGTTACTTTTGGTGCCGGCGGGCTTGCGCCTGAGCGCGCCTATGAGTTTGGGGTGGCTGGGCGTTCCGGTGATTGGCGATCTGATCTGGCGCTGGGTGGGGCCGGGTTTATCGGCCAGTTCGTCCCGAATTCCAGAAGTCCGGGAAATGGCGGATGCAGCAATGGCACAACAGGCCAAGATTCCTGGCTACTACCCCTCGCTGCTCAACACGCTGCGTAACTATCCCCTCGATGGCCTGCAGGAGAGTTTCGAGGCTGTGGGAGTGCAGGGAACTCCGGTTACTGCGTTGTTTGCTGGCGAAGATGAACTCATTCCGCTGGAAGCCGCTGAGGTGCTGCAAAAGGCAATTCCCAAGGCTGAAGTCCAGATACTGGACGGTCAGGGCCACGACCTTGTTATGGATAACCCACACGCGGTGCTGGATGCCCTTAACACCTTGATGAAACGCAGTCTTACGTAGTCTCAAACGGAGGCGTCTGGTTCTGAGGTTTTTGGAAGGCACAGGAGTGCCCAACCAAGAACACCATAGACGGTCGCGATAAGCAGGTTGGCGAAATAGGTTAAAATCAGCATCAGATACGGCACTTGCACAGCACTTGAAGCACTCAGAACGTGTGGTTTCTTTCCCGTTAGCATGACAACAGCCAAAAGCATCGGGAAGAGAACAGCAGCACCGCCGATTGCACAGAAAATCCAGATAGGCATCCAACGCCTCATCACCGCGGCGATCCACCGCACGATACATGCAAAAAAAATAACAAATACGACCCGAAGCACGATGTTTGTACCAAATATGTGGTCATGGTCAGGTTCGATTGGTGTCAGTGCGTGGTTAAGCACGTGCCGCAGATGCACAAAAATGTAACTTATAACCAGTGTGATTACAGCAAGTAGCAGTAATCTAACGACTGTATTAGAGAATCGAGACACGTCACTAATCCTAGAAAAGCGCATATATCGCCCCCCATAACGTCGCGTTTGCAAAGGAGCAACACCCTAATTAT
>JBMTIF010000368.1:0-3175 GCA_049437045.1 Alphaproteobacteria bacterium
GGTGCGCCGGATACGCAGCCGGTTCCAGCCTTCACCCAGACTTGGCAAGCCCCCATCGAGTTCCTCTACGCCAAGAATGAGACCTTGGGCGAGCTGGCCATCGGTTCGCAGTACATCAATCTGGTGGATCTGAGCACGTGGTGGATGGTCGAAGCCTTCAACACCGACAGCCCCTTCAAAGAACAAATGGCCATGTTCTGGATGGATCACTTCGTTACGTCTTTCGAAGTCCATGAGAACGCGCACATGACCGCGCAGAAGTTCCAGACCGTGCGCGATACCATGGGTGGTTCCTTTGGCGATATACTGTCGGCACAGCTCCGCGACCCGGCGATGCTGCTGTACCTGAACAATGTTGAGAACACAGCCGAGGCACCGAACGAAAACCTCGGTCGCGAGTTGCTGGAACTATTCACGCTGGGGCAGGATCGCGGATACACCGAAGCCGACATCCGCGAAGTCTCCCGCGCGCTGACGGGGAACAGCATAGAAGAAGCCACTGGCCTGTTCACTTTCCGCGCTGAAGAGCACGACGCCGGGACCAAAACCATCTTTGGCAGCACGGGAAAGTTCAAAGCGGACGATCTACCTGATCTGATCCTCAGTCAGCCATCATTTGGGCCTTACATCGTTGAGAAGATGTGGCGCTACTTTATCTCCGAAACGCCAGATGCAGCGGAAGTGGCGGCGATCACAGCGCAATGGAAGGCCTCGGACTGGGACTTGCCAACGCTGTATAACGCCGTTCTGAGCACGCCCAGCTTCTGGGACGCGGCCAATCACGGTACATTGGTCAAGTCCCCGTGGGAGCTGTATGTCGGCTTCAGCCGCACCTTTGGCACCACCCCTATCGAAGCGATTGAGCTTCACGACTTCCCACTCAGCGCCGGTCAGGAACTGTTCATGCCGCCGAATGTTGCGGGGTGGAGTGAAGGTACGGCATGGATCACGGACTCCAGCCTTGCTGAACGCACGGCGAGCCTGCAGGACATGACCAATCAATGGGTTTACGACACCTTCGAACCCTATGACGCGCCCGAAACGAGCGCCGTTGCCGAAACCGTCGAAACCGATGGCTTGCGCGTCGGGCTGATCGGGCTGGATTGGGCGTGGAAGGAAGTCGAGGACGACTGGCGGGAAACCGGTTTTGCCCTTTCGCTCTACGACGTTGGTTTTCAGGGCCAGACTTACCACAGCCTGAGCTTTTTCGTTGGCCTGGGCCAAGGCGAAGGAGAGCGCGAAGTCTACTTTGGCATCGAACCTGAAGGCTGCGGCACAGGATGCCCGCTATCCACCGTCCTCGACCGGGTAAAGCCGGAAACGGACGAAGATGGCGAAACTTACAAGGAGTTCTGGCTTGACCCTTGGGAAACCAGCGACGGTGTTGGCAAGCTCAGCGCCTCAGAACGCGACTTCATTGCCGCTCTGATCAAGGCTGTTCCGGCCATGATTGACGATACGCGCGGCGACGCGACTTGGGGCTACGTGGCCGATGAAGCCGCAGATGAAGGTCTGGACACCCCAACGTTCAGCGACATCGAACGCACGGCGTCGATCATCGCCACGACGTTCAGCCGCTCCGGCCAGCTTTCCCGCGCCATCCCGAAGGCGCCTGAGTTGGAACGTGGAATCAGTGCACAGGGTCGGGCCGGTATCCCGCCTGAAATCATGGCGATGGCCGTCGGCGAAACCACCGCTCCGCGCAGCGACGACGACGAAGCCATCGATGCGATTGTGGAGAATATCTATGATACGCTCTTCGAAGAACGCGCCGCGATCTATCAGGCACGCCTGACTGAGACCTTTGCCGACCCGGACCAATGGCTCGCGGCCATGCCGGATGCAGCACAGACGTCAGCGGGGCTGGAACTCGCACTTTTACCTGTGAGGAACCCTGCACTGGCAACGAATGACAAGGCCGTTGAAGGGCTGGATGATCTGCTGCTGTCGCTGGTCCTCGATCCCCGCTTTCACCTCAAATAACCCTCCCCCAACACCCTACTGAGAGACAAAGGAACCGAACCATGACCACGCTTTCGATGAACCGTCGCAACTGGCTCCGTCTGATGGGCGCTTCTGCGCTTTCCCTGCCTCTGACAACGGCTCCCGCCTGGGCGGCAGGGGCTGGGTTGGGCAAGGACCACACCCTTATTCTGATTGAACTGGAAGGCGGCAATGATGGCCTCAACACCCTTATCCCGTACCGCGACGACAACTACCGCCACGTCCGCCCCACCCTCGCCCTGTCCGGCAGCGAAGTCCTGCAACTCGGCAACGACATGGGCCTGCACCCCAGCTTGTCCGGCCTTGCCAGAGGCTGGGAGCGCGGCGAAGTCCGACTGGTGGAAGGCGTGGGCTACCCCAACCCCAACCGCAGCCACTTCCGTTCCATCGAAATCTGGAATGCCGGTCTGGGCGCAGACACCAAGGAGACGCAGGGATGGATCTCCCGCCTGATGGATCAGGACAGTCTGGGGTTGGATGCTGACGGCATTACTCTGGGCGGCGAAATGGGCCCCTTGCGCGGTCCCGGACGCTTTACGGGTCTGGAAGAAATCGAAGCCTTCTTCGATCAGGCCGAAGCCCTGCGCACCGCTGGCGTTCTGGGCGGCTATGATGATGGCATGGGTGATGGCTCGACCATGATGCACTCGGTTCGGCCCAGTGGCGGCAACGCGGCGCTGGATCACCTGCTAAGCGTACACTCCAATGCGGTTGGAACCGCCGATCTGCTGGAGCGGAAATTGCGCCAGGCCTCTAATCGAGACTTTGACATGCCGGACAGCACGCTTGGCCTGCAACTCGCAGCAGCGCTTCAGTTGCTCGATGCCGGCGTTACCACGCCTGTGCTCAAGGTCTCACATGGCGGTTTCGATACCCACGCCTATCAGGCCGAAGCCCATGCTTTCCTGTTGCAGGAACTCGACGAAGCCATGCGCGGCTTTGAACGTGCTGCGCGGGATATGGGGATCTGGAACAATGTCACGCTGATGACCTACAGCGAATTCGGACGTCGGTTCCACGAAAACGGCTCCGAAGGCACTGACCACGGCACAGCCGCGCCTGTTATTCTCGCTGGCGGCAAGGTCGCTGGCGGTTTCGGCGGTGCTCGTCCTTCGCTGGAGACCCGCGATCTCGTCGAAGATGACATGGTTCACACAACCGATTTCCGCTC
>JBMTIF010000369.1:0-3156 GCA_049437045.1 Alphaproteobacteria bacterium
CAAAGACCAACCCCGTTCACTTTGAAATTGGAGAAAATCGTTGAAACCCATGCCAAGCCTCGACCTTCACGACGGAAAAACAATCCCTCAGCTTGGGTTTGGCCTTTGGCAGGTCTCAACCGACAAGGCGCCAGAGATTGTCGAAAACGCTTTGGCCACTGGCTATCGATTGCTTGATGGCGCTTATTTCTACAAGAACGAAGCGGGTTTGGGTGAAGGTTTGCGCCGCTCTGCTGTGCCGCGCGACGAAGTATTCATCACCACAAAGGTTTGGAACAACGAACAAGGTCGAGACAAAGCGCGTTTCTCTGTTGAACGGAGCCTTAAAGCCATCGGCGTTGATGCCCTGGATCTGGTCCTGATCCATTGGCCAGTGCCGAGCCAAAATCTATACGTTGAAACGTGGAAGGCCTTCATCGAGATGCGGGATGAAGGGATGATCACGTCAATTGGCGTTTCGAACTTCAATGCAGTTCATCTGGATCGGATTATTGAAGAGACCGGGGTCACACCGGTTCTGAATCAGATTGAATTGAACCCGAACTGCAACAACCCGACATGCGAGCGGTCAATGCCAAGTACGGCATTGTCACCCAGGCTTGGACGCCGCTGGGCAAGGGTCGGTCTTTCGAGGCTCAAGAAATTACTCAGATCGCTGAGCGAACCGGTAAAACCCCAGCTCAGGTTATTCTCCGTTGGCAGATCCAATTGGGGGTCTCCGCCATTCCAAGCTCAGTGAAGCCGACCCGTCAGGCAGAAAATCTGGACGTCTTCGATTTTGAGTTAACCAACGAGGAAATGACGGCAATTGCGTCCTTGGATGTTGGGCTGAGAACGGGTCCGGATCCCTCTGTTTTCAAGATGCTATAGGCCTTCATCCTTGCATTGACGAAGAGCCCGAAAAGCACTGCGGCCCACTTCGCTTCAAAGGCTTTCGTAGCGAATTGTAAGGGGGATACCGGTTATACGCTCCTGGATCTTCTCGTTGGTCGGATCAGAGGCCTGAATGATGACAGAGCCGTCGTCATGGACAACGATATTTGATAGCGACGCCAGATCGCCAAGGACTTGTTCCAAAGCCATCTCTGTTGCTTTTTTGCGGAGTGCCGGTTTGAAGATTTTACCAACCGGCGTGACTGGCATTTCCCCAATAACCTCAACATGCTTGGGAATGCCGAGGGGATCTTCAATCCGGGCAGCGAGAAAACCGTTGAGTTCTTGCGGGTCGGGAACCCATGCATCACGGGTCACAATGAACGCCACCGGGAATTCGCCAGCATAAGCATCCGGCATGCCAACCGCAGCAGCCGTTTCGATGTTGGGATGGGCGAGCAGTGCGTCTTCGATCATTTGAGGATCAATGTTGTGGGCGCTGCGGATGATGACATCTTTCTTGCGCCCAGTAATAAAAATACGGCCAGTCACGTCCATCGAACCAAGATCACCAGAAATCAGCCAGCCACCGGGCAGAAACGTTCCCGGATTGCGTGAAGGGTCCAAGTAGCCATCCGCTACGTTTGGTCCACGCGCTGCGATGATGCCTGTCTGACCGGGCTGTAGCCGCTTATCAGGATCGACCTCACCGTCAGTTTCTCCCAAAACTGCGATTTCGGTAAACGGCAGCCTTAGCCCGCATGAGAGCGGCGTTCGAGGACCATTCACTGGTTCAGCAGCAAGCGCGCCTGCACTTTCCGTCATGCCCAGAATGTTGCGAACCGGGACGCCAGTGTGCGCTTCCGTAGCCTCAGCCAATTCCGTTGGCAGTGGAGAACCGCCCGTAAGCAGAAACTGCAAAGTTGAGATATCCGCATCAACAGGGGTGCTTTTGAGCGATGCAAGAACCGTTGGGACGGCGCCGATTTTCGTGACACCCCGGCGCTCAACCTGCTGCCATATGGTCTGCATGAACCGCTGATTTCGCATCCCAAGGCGCCCGGGGATCACCAGCTTGCTGCCTGCCGACAAAGCCGACAATCCAAAGACGAAGGAGCCGGCAACGTGAAACAATGGAAAGCCGTTCACCATGACGTCTTGGGGGCCAAAGTCATACATGGCAGCGCAAGCACGAGCTGCATGCGCCTGATTGCGCCGAAGGTGACGGACAAGCTTGGGCTGCCCCGTCGTCCCACCCGTGTGATAGAGCGCTGCTATTGACGTTTCATCGCCACTGACCTCGACCGCTGTCTTCGTCGCGTCTGCCTGCGCCTTTGCGAGGAGGTCTTCAAATACCCCGTCATTCCCCTCTGAAACCTGATCAGCATCACAGCAAAAAATTGGCAGATCGATTCCGTTTGCTCGCAAGCCAGACACGACAGAGGTCCAGTAACCAACCTCTTCACTGAGGCCCGTGACAACAACGGCAGCAGCGTCAGCAGCGCGGATCAAGGCGGCTATGGCCTTGGGCTTGAGCATTGGATTTATCGGACAGGCTCGGCCGACCAATTGAGCGCCCCAAAGCGCCACTTGTCCCGATACCGTGTGCTGGGTCAGAACGGCGACCGACTGCTGAGGACCAACCCCAGCCTGTTGGAACAGAAGAGCCGCTGCCTGTATCTTGGATGCCAGTTGGGAAAAGGTGACGTGCTCATCACGAGACGGGTCGCTGCAATCGTGCAGGTATTCGAGCGCAACGTGGTTGGGCCGGACCTCAGCCTGATGCTGAATGATTCCCCAGGCGCTTGGATGGGGGACAAAGGCCTCAAAGCCGTTTCGCTCTATTTCGAGGATATCGTCTGCATTCCGCAGCTTCATGGATTGTTCCAAAGATTGATTACTGTCCTGTTGAATCCCGGCTCAATCAATGACTGGGACCCATGCCTGCAGTCTGACCCCTCTTTCCACCAGGGGCCAACCCAAAACTCGACGTCAAAGGGCCGCACACCGCAGATTATGGTCTCAGCGGTATGCGGCCAGATCAGACACCAGAGGGCATGAGTCCGCCTTTTCAAGCAAACATCAATCCATCGTATCGGCAAAGATGAAGGCGCTTTCTTGCCAATGATCTTCACTAAGGGTTTCACCATCTGTTTTGATCAGCGCGGAGATTTTGGGGTTATCAGCAACAAAGACGAGCCACCCATCTCCCTTCGACACCGCGTCCAGCTCTTCGAGGCTTTCAACACCCCAGCCAGAGACGTCCAGCAGGTCAGATTCCGG
>JBMTIF010000370.1:0-3147 GCA_049437045.1 Alphaproteobacteria bacterium
GGAACACACTCCCCCCCAAACCGTCCTTGAAAGGCGAGGTTGTGGATTGTGAAAACCGTGGGAATTGATTTGCCCTTGAGCAGGTGGTGCAGATGACCAACGATCCCGGCAGCCTGCCAGTCATGAGCATGGACCACGTCAAAAGCTGGCAGACTGTCGTACAAACCCGCTGCGACCTCCGCGCCTCGCTGTGCAAAGGCGCTGAACCGGGCGAGGTTGTCGGCGTAGTCTTTCCCCTGTTCGTCGAGGTAAGGCCCGCCCGCGCGATCAAAGGCAGCGGGAATGTTGGCTGCGAGAACCAGACCTGAGGCGCTGCTGGCCTCTGCAATCGTGACAAGGTCACCGCTGACCTTGGACGGCAAAATCGATCGATACCCCGGGATCAGGGACGTGACTTCGATACCCTGATTTCGCAAAGCGGCGGGCAGGGCACCGACAACATCTGCCAGCCCACCCGTTTTGACGAAAGGGTACATTTCCGACGCAACAGAAAGAACGCGCAAGGGCTTGGTCATCGCTTAGAGTTTCGCAATCATTTCTTTGGTGATCAGCGTGATCCCGCGTTCGGTTCGGCGGAAGCGCTGGGCGTCGAGGATGGCGTCTTCGCCAACGACCAGATTGGGCGGAATGTGCACGTCTTTTTCAACAATCGCCCGATGCAGTCGCGCGCCTCTGCCAATATGCGCGCCGGGGAAAACGATGCAATCGCGCAGGTGCGTGAAAGAATTGACCTTGACGTTGGCGAACAGCATGGAGTGCTCGACCAGCCCCCCAGAAACGATGGTTCCCCCCGCCACAAGCGAGCCAACCGCGCGACCGGTTCGACCCTCTTCGGCGTGAACAAACTTTGCGGGTGCGTTCAGTTCTGCATAGGTCCAGATGGGCCACGACCGGTCATAGATATCCAGCGCAGGTGACAGCGTGCACAGATCAATGTTGGCTTCCCAGAAGCTGTCCAAGGTGCCTACGTCCCGCCAGTACGCTTCTTTTTCCCCTTCGGCCCGGACGCAGCTTTCATTGAACCAATGCGAGTAAGCGCCGCCCTGTTTGACCAACTCGGGGATGATATCGGTACCAAAATCGTGGGTAGACCCTTCTTGCCCGGCATCCTTGCGCAGCAAGTCACGGATGAAATCGTAGTTGAAAACGTAGATCCCCATGGAAGCAAGCGCACGGTCTGGCTTGCCTTGCATGGGAGCCGGATTTTTCGGCTTTTCGGTAAAGGCCGTGATCTTGTTCGACTTGTCCGCGGTCATGACGCCAAAGGCAGAAGCCTGCTCCAGAGGCACATCGATACAACCAACGGTCACTTCCGCGCCTGATTCCACGTGCTGACGCAGCATGATGCCGTAGTCCATTTTGTAGATATGGTCTCCCGCCAGAATCAGCAGGTATTTCGGCTTGTAGCCGTCGATGATGTCTAGGTTCTGGAGCACGGCATCAGCCGTACCTTTGTACCAGGCGTCATCCACCCGCTGGGAGGCAGGGAGAATGTCAAAGTACTCATTCCGCTCTGCCCGGGCGAAGTTCCAGCCACGCTGGCAGTGGCGGATGAGCGAGTGCGCCTTGTACTGCGTCGCCACCCCCATTTTTCGAATACCGCTGTTCCAGACATTGGAGAGCACGAAGTCGATGATCCGGTTCTTCGCACCAAAATGAACCGCCGGTTTCGCCCGTTCGTTGGTTAGCTCCTTGAGCCGACTGCCGCGTCCTCCGGCGAGAACCATTGCGTAGGTGGCTCTGGTGAGTTCTGGAATGGTAACTCGATCTGACATGACTTCCGTGTTTCCCAAAAAAGGTTGTTGCGCGCCCTAGGACTCGAGGCGCAGATAAAGGGTCGCCAGCGGCGGTAAACTGAGTGCGATGGAGTGCTCCATACCGTGCCAGCTGATGGCTTCTGTCACCAGACTGACCCCCTCAGATACGCCGGACCCACCAAAAACAGTACTGTCCGTGTTGAGAATAGTGGTCCAGGTGCCTGCGCGCGGCAGGCCGATGCGGTAGTCCTGAACCATAGGGGTGAAGTTGCTGACAACTGCGACGGGCGCTTGGCCTTCGCTGTCCCAGCGGACAAAGGCGACAACCGAATGCGCTGCGTCTCCCCCTTCGATCCATTGCAGCCCACCGGGTTGGCAATCCTGTTGGTGCAAGGCGGGTTCGCGCCGGTGCAGGGCGTTGAGTTCGCGGACCAAAGCCATTACCTGCTGGTTGGGCTTTTGCGCGGCCTCAATCCACGGCAATTCACCCTCATGGCTCCATTCGCTCGATTGTGCAAACTCGCCACCCATGAACAGAAGCTTCTTGCCCGGGTGCCCCCACATGAAGCCGTAGTAGGCCCGCAGGTTGGCAAACTTTTGCCACGTGTCACCCGGCATTCGGCCCAGCAGCGAGCCTTTACCGTGTACGACTTCATCGTGGCTCAGCGGCAGGATGAAGTTCTCATCAAAGGCATAGTCAAAGCCAAAGGTGATTTCGCGGTGGTGATACTGGCGGTGGATCGGATCGCGGCTCATGTAGTCCAGCGTGTCGTTCATCCAGCCCATGTTCCACTTGTAGCCAAAGCCCAAACCACCCTGATCGACGGGGCGGGAAACCCCCGGGAAAGCCGTGGATTCTTCGGCAATGACGGCTGCGTGCGGGTAGCGGCGGTAAAGATTGGCGTTCAGGCGCTTGAGGAATTCAATGGTTTCGAGATTCTGATTGCCGCCGTGAATGTTTGGGATCCATTGGCCTTCGTCGCGGCTGTAGTCGAGATAGAGCATGGAGGCCACGGCATCGACCCGCAGTCCGTCCATGCCGATTTTCTCCAGCCAGAACGCAGCATTGGCTTCGAGGAAGTTGACCACTTCCCAGCGGCCATAATCGTAGACCAGCGTTCCCCAGTCGGGGTGTTCGCCTTTTTTGGGGTCGGCGTATTCATAGAGCGGGCCGCCATCAAATCGTGCAAGACCGTGGGCGTCTTTGGGGAAGTGGCCCGGCACCCAGTCCATGATAACGCCCAGTCCTTTGGCATGAGCACGCCGAACCAGATGCGCCAGACCGCCAGCATTTCCAAACCGACTGGTGGCGCAAAAAAGCCCGGTCGGTTGATAGCCCCAAGAGCCGTCAAAGGGGAACTCATGCAGCGGCATGACTTCAATATGGGTA
>JBMTIF010000371.1:0-3141 GCA_049437045.1 Alphaproteobacteria bacterium
CGTCCCTGTGCTGAACGTTGACATATTCCAACCCTGCAACCTCTGCCCAGCGCCGGGCGGCACTCCGACTGGCTGGATGCTCGATTGATGAACCGATGACCTTCGCCCCTTTTGGCGCGTTGACACAGGCCGTGCGGATCATCCGGAACAGAAGTTCCGTTCCGCTCTCGCCAACAAAAAACTGGCCCGAGGTGGCGTTCATGAAAACGGCCAGATTGGCCTTGGCCTTGTTGATGGTTTGAACGAGGGCATGAGCCGCTGGATTGTCGCGCCCCTGATTATCCGGGATCGCGGCGTAAACCTTCGAGGTCTCGACAACTGACTTGAGCGTCAGCGCGCCACCGGCATTCTCAAAGAAAATGCGCTCCCCCTGAAACGGACAACTGTCCACGTGCGCAAAACGGTCTCGGATGGCGGCAATCAGGTCGGGGGAATTCTGGATCATGGCGATACTCAACGAGCCTCAGGTGAACAAAAGTCAGCCTCGACTATGGCCTTTGATATGACCAAGGTCGATAGGTGCTTTTTGGCGGGTTGGCCTGAACAAATTACCATGCTCAGATGCAACATGGTTTCAGCGTCAGGTCTGAAAATGAAACGAGTGAGGTTCTAACTCATGGCTTTCCCAACCCGCCGCGTTGGTAAAACATCCCTGCAAGTGCCTGTTCTGGGATTTGGAACAGCGCCACTTGGCGGCATGTTTGAAGCTGTGGATGGTGTGGAGGGGATCGCCTCGCTCGACGCAGCGCTTTGTGCGGGCATGACCTATGTGGACACGGCCCCCTATTACGGCTTTGGACTGTCCGAGCGGCGTGTTGGCGATGCAATCAGGGGGAAAACGTATCAGCTTTCCACCAAAGTTGGGCGGCTGCTCGTTCCCGGTTCTACCGAGCAGGCGGCGGCAATGGGTTGGCCTGATCCACTGCCCTTTCATCCAGTATTCGACTACAGCTACGACGCGATCATGCGTTCTTTTGAGGATTCACTGCAGCGTCTCGGCCTTGACCGCATCGATATGCTGCTCGCCCACGATATTGGGGAGATGACCCACGGCGATCAGCATCAGCGACATTTTCAGGCGCTGGCGACGGGTGGATATAACGCGTTAGAAGAGCTTCGACAGTCCGGTCAGGTCAAAGCCATAGGGCTTGGGGTCAATGAAGCCCAAGTCTGTCGCGATGCTCTGTCTATCGGTGATTGGGACGTTTTCCTGCTGGCTGGTCGCTATACGCTACTGGAACAAGACCCACTGGATGACCTGATCCCCGAGTGTGTCGAGCGTAATGTTTCCCTCATTGTCGGTGGCCCCTTCAACTCAGGAATCATGGTCGGCGGAGACACGTGGAACTACGCAGCAGCCCCCGCGCCGGTGCGCACAAGGGTTCAGCAACTCGCGGAAGTCTGTGCCGAATTTGACGTGCCCTTGGCAGCCGCGGCGCTTCAGTTCCCGCTTGCGCACAAAGCCGTAGCCTCGGTCATTCCCGGTCTGCGGACCCGCGCAGAACTGGCGCAAACTCTAGAGTGGGCGCGATGCGAAATCCCCGAAGAGCTTTGGCTTGCCCTCAAAAATCGTGATTTACTGCATCCCGGCGCTCCAACGCCATCCACTTCACCCTATGTGAACCCAGCGTCATGATCATAGACAGTCATCAGCACTTCTGGCGTTTGGAACGCGGCGACTACGGTTGGCTGACAAGTGAGCTCGAACCCATCTACCGCGATTTCAATACCGAAGACCTTCGCCCGCTACTTTCCGCACAAGGCGTAGCAGCAACAATTGCTGTTCAAGCCGCACCGACTGAGGCGGAGACTGCTTTCTTGCTCTGGCTCGCTGAACAAAACGACTGGATCCTGGGCGTTGTGGGTTGGGTCGATCTCGAGGCCAAAACCGCTGCGAAGCGCATTTCGGCTGCGGCGCAAAACCCTAAACTGCTCGGGTTGCGCCCCATGATTCAAGACATCGACGATGACAACTGGATGCTCCAAACCGCCCTTAGCCCTGCTTTTGAAGCAATGGTAACAGCGGATTTGACTTTTGATGCCCTTGTCCTGCCCAAACACCTGCGCGTCCTGTCAGAATTTCTCGAACGCTACCCGGATTTGCGCGTTGTGGTCGATCACTGCGCAAAGCCGGAAATTCGGTCCAATGGGTTTGAGCCCTGGGCTGAACACATCGCCCGCGTAGCAGAGTTTCCCAATACCTTCTGCAAGGTGTCCGGCTTGTTCACAGAAGCCCGGCCCGATCAGACCGCAGAAGACCTCAAGCCTTACGTCCATCACGTCCTCGACGCTTTTGGCCCTGCGCGCTGCCTGTGGGGTAGCGACTGGCCCGTTTTGAACCTTGCGGCTGACTATGCCAGCTGGTTTGACGCATTTAGCGCGATAACGGCAAATCTCGACGACACGCAACGGCTTGCAGTTTTCAGCGAAACTGCTCAAAAGGCCTATCCTAGGCTCCGACACAGTCTGGCTTCATTCAATCAATCCAAGCAGCCCTTATGATCAGTTTCGCCCTTGCGGTTGTGTTTCTCATTCTCACCCCCGGGCCCGGCGTATTAACAACGGCGGGGTTTGGCGCAGCTTATGGGTTTCGGCGGTCGCTGGCCTACGTTCTGGGGCTGTTCATTGGCACCAATCTGGTCATGCTGGCCGTCATTTCCGGCTTTGCAGCCGTACTGCTTTCGGTGCCGTGGCTGCGAACGGTATTGGTTTTGGCGTCACTGGCATTTTTGCTCTATCTGGCCGCAAAAATCGCCTTTGCAGGGGCTAAGATCGCCTTCATCGCTGCAACGGCTCCGCCCGGCATTATTGGCGGTATCTTACTTCAAATCGTTAACCCAAAGGCCTACGCAGTGAACACCTCACTGATAACCGGCTTTAACTACGCACCGGATGCGGTGGTTTTTGAACTGGTGACAAAGGTTCTTATCGCCAGCGCGATCTGGATACCGATCCACCTTCTTTGGCTATGGGCTGGGGTTCGGGTGCACGAGTTGAACCTCTCCCAAGGCCGACAAAGGCTTATCAACGTCGGAATGGCCCTGACCCTCTTGGCCGTGGTGGCCTTGTCGGTCGTCTCCCTGCTTCGACCAACGGCCTAACCAACGTCCACAATTCAGTCTTTCCTAAACGGCAAATCGC
>JBMTIF010000372.1:0-3138 GCA_049437045.1 Alphaproteobacteria bacterium
CCCGCTTTGCTGAGGAAGCAAGCCGGTAATCACCCGTGCCGTCGTGGACTTGCCGGATCCTGACTCGCCAACGACTGCGACTGTGCGGCCACGTGGGAGTTTGATCGTGACATCATGCAGCACTTTGGATGCACCGTAGGCGGCGTCGATGTTGTCGATCGCGAGCAGAATATCTTCCCCGGCGTTCTGCGGTTTCTCCAGCGAGCGCACCGACCAAAGCGACTTGGTGTAGTCTTGCTCCGGGCTGGTAAGCATGGTTCGGGTTTCGGCCTGCTCGACCTCTTCGCCAAAGCGCAGCACCTTGATCCGGTCTGCCATCTGCGCAACCACCGCAAGGTCGTGGGTGATGTAGATCGCAGCCGTGTTGAATTGCGCAACAAGGTCGCGGATCGATGACAGAACCTCGACCTGCGTGGTCACGTCCAAGGCTGTGGTAGGCTCGTCGAAGATAATCAGGTCTGGGCGCGGTGACATGGCCATGGCCGTCATCACCCGTTGGAGTTGACCGCCGGAGACCTGGTGCGGATAGCGCTGGCCAATAGTTTCCGGCTCAGGAAGAGTGAGGCGGCGGAACAGGTCTACGGCATCGCTTTTCAGCTCTTGCTCGGAACGGTCGCCAACACGTTTGGAGGCGCGAATGGTTTGGCCAAGCAGACGATGAGCGGGGTTGAAACTGGCCGCAGCGGACTGAGCAACGTACGAAATCCGCGTCCCCCAAAAGTGGCGCTTGTCGCTGACCCGCATTTGAGAGAGATCATTGCCGTCAAACAGTACTTCGCCGGCCGTGAACCGGCACCCTGGCTGGGTGTACCCCATCGCCGCTTTGCCCAGCGTCGATTTCCCGGCACCACTCTCCCCGATCAGGCCCAGCACCTCGCCGCGATGCAGTTGCAGATCAACGCCCTTGATGATGGGATGCCAACGCTCATCAGCGAAACCCTCAATGTGGATATTCTTCATATCCAGCAGCAGTGATTTCGACGCTCTATCAGACATCCCGCAACCCGCTGGTTTCATGAATGAACCAGTCCACAATGAAGTTCACACCGATGGTGAGCAGTGCAATGCACCCCGCTGGTAACAGAGGCTTTAGGGCATAGAACACCGCGTCTTGAAACGGCACGAAGGGGACAAATGTGATCCAGTGCGCGTTCTCTCGCACCATCGAGCCCCAGTCAGCTGTCGGCGGTTGAATGCCCATGCCAAGAAAGCTCAGTGAGGCGATGAACAGGAACACGAAAATGAACCGCAGTCCGAATTCTGCTATTAGCGGCGGCAGAATGTTTGGCAGGATTTCACGAGTCATGATCCACGCCATGTTTTCCCCCCGCAACCGAGCGGCTTCGACGTAGTCCATGACAACGACGTTCAGCGATACCGAACGCGTCAGACGGAAGAAGTTGGTGGCGTAGGTAATACCCACAATTAAGATCAGACTCAGGATCGACGCCCCAAAAATCGCTAGCAACATGAGCGCGAAAATCAGGCCAGGGATGGCCATAATGGTATCAACCGCTCGACTGATTAGCTGGTCCAGCCACGATCGATTGATGGCTGCAATCAGTCCCAGCCCCCCTCCGACGACAAAGGCAAACATGGTTGTACCGAGCGCGATCCCCACCGTGTTGCGCGCGCCGTAGAGTAATCGCGTAAGAACATCACGTCCGATCCGGTCTGTGCCCAACAAGTGTTCCTTGGACCAGGGGGCATCACCGCGGGAAAAAACTTCGGCTTCGCCATAGGGCGCCAGCATTGGAGCGAAAAGCGTCACAAACGCGTAGATCACGACCACCATCATGCCAAACCAGGCCGTCAGTGGCGCGCGGGATAATAGAATTCGCGTTCGGTGCCAGCGTGAGCGCCGGATGCGGACCGACGCGGTCTCCGCCAGCGCAGAGTGTTGTTGAGGCGTGTTTTTCATCTTGGGTGCAACAGTCTTGGGTTGGT
This sequence comes from Alphaproteobacteria bacterium, assembly GCA_049437045.1. Classification (GTDB taxonomy): domain Bacteria; phylum Pseudomonadota; class Alphaproteobacteria; order UBA7985; family UBA7985; genus UBA7985. Next base: position 1,948 of record JBMTIF010000372.1, read on the forward strand.
GACGATCCCAACGATGTCAGCGAGCAGGTTCATCAGAATGTAGGTGGCGGCAAAGACCAGGGCACAGGCCTGAACGACCGGAATATCGCGACTGCCAACTGAATCTACCATCAGTTTGCCGATGCCGTCGTAAGTGAAGACCACTTCGACCACTACCACACCGACCACCAACCAGGCCATGTTGAAGGCGATGACCGTAGCGATTGGAGCCCAGGCATTGGGTAAGGCGTGGCGGAAGATGATCTCCGCCTGGCTTGCCCCGGAGAGGCGAGCCATCTCGATATAGGGGCTGGCCAGCAGGTTGATAATCGCAGCCCGGGTCATGCGCATCATTGCAGCGACTATCACCAGCGTCAGGGTCATGGTTGGCAGGGTAATCAGCAGCAGTCGGTCAAGAAACGCCGTTTCAGGCCTGACTGAAGCGATAGTTGGCAGGTTGCTGCCGAGCAAAATGATCAACATGTAGGCCAGAAAGAATTCTGGCATGGCGATAGTCGACAGCGTCGCCGCGTTCGCTACGCGGTCAAAGATGGAATTGCGGAACAAAGCGGTAAGAAAACCTAGCGTCAGTGCCAGAGGTACTGAAATTGCGGCTGTCACGCCCGCGAGGAACAGGGTGTTGCGCAGTTTTGGGAGCATGACCTCGACCACCGGGCGGGATACATCGATCCCCTGGCCACCGGTGCTACGCCCGGAGAAGGTGTTGCCCATATCGCCCTGCATGACCCCAGCGACCCATCGGAAGTATCGCGTGATTACAGGCTTGTCGAGGTCGAGGCTTTCCCGGAACGCCTTGAGCGTTGCTTCGGTTGCGGTCTGACCCAGCACTGCCTGAGCGAAATCGCCCGGCAGCAATGCTATCGAGCTGAAAATAATGATCGAAACAATGAAAAGCGTAATCAGACCGAGCAAGATACGCTTGCCGATCACTTCCAGAAGCCGAAACAAAGTTGGCCCCTCCCAAGGAGTTGGTGCGCAGGTCCGTTTCCGGACCTGCGGCTGTCACACAGAACTGAAAGCCTGCGCGGCCCCTGGTCTATCACCAGCGAGACCGCACAAGCATGCGCCGAAGCGTTTCAGGTCGGTTAAGCGAACCACCAGCGCTCTGGCAGACGCGCACCGTCGTTCTCCCAGTTGCCAGCGATGTCCGGGCCATGGGCCAAACGATCCGAAGCTGCACCAATCATGTTG
>JBMTIF010000373.1:0-3131 GCA_049437045.1 Alphaproteobacteria bacterium
GCTATCACGATGGCCGTTTTCACTGCGGTCAAGTCAACATCCTCATGGCTTTCAAAGACATTGGCCCCGGTGACGGGGCGACTATGGTTATTCCGGGCAGCCACAAGTCGAACATCGCGCATCCAGAATATGCATCAGCAATGATGAAGGAAGACCAAGGCACGTCCGTCGATGGAATCACGGGTTCGATCGAGGTGCATATGCAGGCCGGTGACGCGCTGTGTTTCGTTGACGCTATTATGCACGGTTCAGCCGCACGGACCAACGACGGTCAACGGCGGATCGCAGTCTACCGCTATGGGCCAAGCTGGGGCTTTTTCCGCCATCCTTACCGACCCTCGCAAGGGCTGCTCGACCGTCTTAACCCACGTCAGCAACAGATCGTCATGCACACAAACCAGCACAGAGTCCGCCCGCCGGGTAAAGCGGTGAAGTAGTTGGCACAGAGCTTAGCTTAGTCCTGCGCCTTCATCGCCGTCTCACCCTCGGCATCACGCCGGGCGAGCAGGTTGTTCAGCCAGTCTGGGTCCATTTCCGGTACAGAAGAAAGCAACAACTCGGAATAGGCGGGGTGGGGCGGAGATAGAATTTCCTGCTTCATCCCCTGTTCCACGACCTTGCCCTGCCACATGACCACGATCTCATCGGAAATGGCACGGACAGTTGCGATGTCGTGTGTGATGAACAGATAGGCGATCCCAAACTCATCCTGAAGCCGCTGGAGCAGGTTCAGGATGCCTTCCTGCACGATCTGATCCAGGGCCGATGTGACTTCATCACAGATGATCATGTCAGGTTCAGCAGCCAAGGCTCGGGCGATACAGATGCGCTGTTTCTGGCCGCCGGACAACTCGTCTGGCAGGCGATCATAGAAGCTGGCGTCGAGCTCAATCATTTCCAGCAACTCGATCACGCGCTTTTCCTGCGCCTTGCCCCGCAGACCGAGGTAGAATTCGAGCGGCCGCCCGATGATCTCGCCCACGGTCTGCCGCGGGTTCATGGCCGTATCGGCCATCTGGTAGATCATTTGAATACGGCGAAGCTGTTCCTTGGACCGGTCGCGCAGTCGTCGGGGCATTTCGGCCCCATCGAAGGTCACGGTACCACTGAGTTGAGGCAACAGCCCGGTAATCACGCGGGCCGTTGTCGACTTTCCGGAGCCTGACTCACCAACAACGGCAACGGTTCGTCCTCGGGGTAGCTTGATCGACACGTCATGCAGGACCTTGGATGACCCATAGGCGGCATCGATGTTGTCGATGGAAAGGAGAACGTCTTCCCCGACTTTTTCCGGTTTTTCCAGTGACCGGACCGACCAGAGCGACTTGGTGTAATCCTGCTCGGGGGTTGAAAGCATGGTGCGGGTGTCCGCTTGCTCCACTTCTTCGCCATAGCGCAGGACTTTGATCCGATCCGCCATTTGAGCAACAACGGCCAGATCGTGAGTGATGTAGATGGCCGCCGTATTAAACTGGGCAACCAGATCGCGGATCGATGAGAGCACTTCCACCTGTGTGGTCACGTCCAGCGCCGTGGTGGGTTCATCAAAGATAATCAGATCCGGGCGCGGTGACATGGCCATAGCCGTCATAACGCGCTGGAGCTGACCGCCAGAGACTTGGTGCGGGTAGCGTTGACCGATGGTTTCAGGCTCAGGAAGGTTCAGCCGTCGGAACAGGTCGATTGCGTCGTTCTTCAGCACCTGCTCAGAGCGGTCGCCAACGCGTTTAGAGGCGCGGATTGTCTGGTCCAGCAGTCGATGGGCCGGGTTGAAGCTGGCCGCCGCGGACTGGGCCACGTAGGAAATGCGCGTCCCCCAAATGTGCCGCTTGTCCTTGATCTTCATACCGGTAAGCTCTTGCCCGTCGAACAGGACTTCGCCAGCTGTGAAGCGACAGCCCGGCTGGGTATAGCCCATAGCCGCCTTGCCCAGCGTAGACTTGCCCGCACCACTTTCACCAATCAGGCCAAGCACCTCACCGCGATGCAGCTGTAGGTCCACGCCTTTGATGATTGGGTGCCAGCGTTCGTCAGCGAAGCCTTCGATGTGGACATTTTTCATGTCCAATAGCAGGTCATTGGAAGCTCTATCAGACATCACGTAACCCGCTGGTTTCATGAATGAACCAGTCCACAATGAAGTTTACGCCAATCGTCAGCAGTGCAATGCAACCCGCCGGTAGCAGCGGTTTGAGCGCGTAGAAGAAGGCATCCTGAAACGGCACAAACGGCACGAAGGTAATCCAGTGTGCATTTTCTCGCACCATGGAGCCCCAGTCCGCCGTAGGCGGCTGAATGCCCATGCCCAAAAAGCTCAATGAGGCGATGAACAAGAATACGAAGATAAACCGCAAGCCAAACTCGGCGATCAGCGGGGGCAGAATGTTCGGCAGGATTTCGCGGGTCATGATCCAGATCATGTTTTCGCCCCGCAAACGCGCGGCTTCGACGTAATCCATAACAACGATGTTCAGCGAAACCGAGCGCGTCAGACGGAAGAAGTTGGTGGCGTAGGTAATGCCCACAATTAAGATCAGACTAAGGATCGATGCCCCGAAAATAGCCAGCAGCATGAGGGCAAAGATAAGGCCCGGGATGGCCATGATCGTGTCAACAGCGCGGCTGATGATCTGGTCCAGCCAAGACCGGTTGATCGCAGCAATCAACCCCAGTGATCCCCCAAGAAGGAAGGCCAGCATGGTCGTCCCAAGGGCAATGCCCACAGTGTTTCGTGCGCCATAGAGAAGGCGTGTGAGAACATCGCGTCCGATCCTGTCGGTACCGAGCAGATGCTCACTCGACCACGGCGCATCACCGCGTGAAAACACCTCTGCTTCGCCATAGGGGGCGAGCAGGGGGGCAAACAGGGTAACAATGGCGTAGATGGCAACCACCACCATCCCAAACCAAGCGGTCAAAGGTGCGCGGCTTAGGAGAATACGCATCCGATGCCAGCGCGTGCGCCGAACTCGAACCGTGCTGTTTTCCGCGATTGCGGAATGTTGCGTCTGTGAATCACTCATCGTGGGTGCAGCAGTCTGGGGTTGGTAACAATGCCGACAATGTCAGCCAAAAGGTTCATCAAAATGGAGGTCGCAGAAAAGACCAGCGCCCAGGCTTGGCCCCCGGGT
>JBMTIF010000374.1:0-3127 GCA_049437045.1 Alphaproteobacteria bacterium
CGTTGCTGCCCATGCGGACGCTTCGGTCCAAATCGCCATCGCCATAGCCGACAGCGTTAATCGTCATGAGGTAGGCACCAGCGATGATGCTGATGAACAGGAAGATGATTGCAAGTCGGAATATCCACTTCATCGTCTCATCCTACCAATCACTTCCCGACCAGTTGTCATGATGAATTGCCATCCGAGTCAGCGGTGCAATAACCGCGATGCACAGGAACAGCAGTGCGGTAAACCCCAGCCATTTTGCCGCCACCATGTCTTCGCGGATAGAATATTTTACCGTCGTAATGTCCTGCACCGCGCCATTGCCCTCTGTCCAAATGCCGCGTTCTGGTACGTCCAACTCCAACGTGAAAGCCCCTGTCGTTTCAGCCCGGAAGCGAACATGGGTGCGTCTGGAACCTTCGTCCCATTGTTCGCCCCCCTCGACGCCTTCGTAGTATTCCACTTCGCGTCCAACTTCGAACAGGGGAATATCCTGCGGGTCATAAACACCGGCCTCAACCCACCCCCAAGCGTTCCGTGCATCTGTCTCCAATAGGATTTCCACGCCTCGACCCATGGTCGATATGTCAAAGGGAATTTCCTTGGGCAGGTCTAGAACATCGATGGTTCCAAGCGTGACCGTCGGTCTATCCTCGTTGATACCGAACCAGGCAAAGAGTGTGATGAGGAGAAAAACAATCGCTACGACTGAAGCGAAGCTGAGGGTTGGGCGCTTGGTCCAGGGGCGGAGCGGATGTTTGACGTTGCGGCGAAGAACGCCCTCTTCCAACCCGAATTCACATTCAATCTCTTCGGAATCAAGATAGGTGATTTCATCGGTTTCCTTCTCCCCATTGATCCTTCCTTCCTCATCAAGCGGAACGGATACTTCGTAGCCATAGTGAGGACCCTTGGGTTGCCCAAAAAACAGCTGCCGGCTCAGATAGAACGTGGGCGCGTAGAAATGGGTATAGCGAGCGTCGCCCAGCGAAGGCTTCCACGAAAATTCACCCTGCAAGGATTCAATGATCGCGGTCCCGCTCTCATAGTATTTGAAGGTTTTATGGAAGCGCCACGGGTTGGGAGCATTTTCCATCTCTTCGAGTTCGTTCTCACTGTAAATCGGGAACGACTGTTGCAACCGGACCCGGCGCGAGAACGTCGCCATCCTGTTCTCAAACGTCAGCCAAGCATATCCGTGAGTGGGGGAATAGAGCTGGTGCTCGGCCCAATGCCAGGACTTGCCATCGTGGTACTCGCCCATCCCGATGGTGCCGATAATCGTCCATTTCACCCCACGAATGGTGCCGCTCATGCCGATGGAAAACGGACTGCCGGGGCGTTGCTGATCCTGCAATTGCCGGACGACGCGATAGTTGTCGTTCGGGTCAAGCTCACTGCCGCAGTAGCCGCAAAACGTACTTGCGACCCGCCCACCACCAAGCAGGTCCAACCCGGTTCCGCAGTTGTCGCAGTTGACGGCATCTATGGTATCCGGGCTGCGCATCAGTTGGGTCGCTCAACGTCAAAAGCACTATACCAGCGGCCCATAAACCAGTCCGGTTCCAGATCGCGTTCGTTGTCGATTTCGCAGCTGAGCAGCAATCCGCCTTTGGCCTCGGCGTTGATGTAGAGGTAGGTTTGACCGATGGAGATATCCTCGGGCCAGCTGCCTTCAAAGCCCAGGCAGGTCGCTTTTTCCGTTTCGGTAACGCGATATTCGTGTTCTTCAAAATAGAGCCTGTCACCGGGTTCGAGGAAGCGCGCATCGGCTTCGTTAAAGCTCTTTTTCCCGCTGTCTTTTGCCCATTCGTGGTCAGCTTTTTCGCGGATCACTGACATGCCGTCACTGTCAATTTGCTGCTGGATCACCACGTCGCCTTCGTCGACGCTGAGCCAGTAGATTTCCTCGTTATTTGCGATGTCGGTTCTCACCACCCAAAACTCGTCCCACAGGCCGCGGCCATAGCTGTACTGAGCCCGTCCCAACACCTCGTATTTTCCAAGCGCGAGTTCAAAACGGTCACCAACCGACAACAGGGCTTCGCCAACATGCACTTGGCCGGAAGTGCCTTCGCTGCTGATATCCCCTTTGTTCACGATCAGGGTCGTTTGGCAGTAGGCACAGGCTTGGAGCCGCGCGCTGCGCGGGGGAAGGGGAAGTTCAGCTCCACAGTTCGGGCAAGAGGCGGACACGGCAAGAAGGGTCAGTTCGTGGTTATTCCGCAGCCAACTATGCACGGCACTCCTGCGCTTGACCAGTCGCCATGCCAATAGATTGGTCTCAGAAAGTCGCAGGATTCATGGAGCCTATTGTTCCAGTTGACGTTCAACCAACGCCCAGTCGTCGCGGGGAACAACGGCGCATTGGCTGCTGATGTCTTCAAGCCACGAAAAGACAGAAAGAAACGGATCGGCATACACGCGGGTCGCGTGAACCTGATGGGGTGGATTGAAAATGATGGAGCCCGCAGGCTGGTCTTCCCAGTCGCCGCCGGCAAGACGCCAGCCGCTGCGCGGGGAGAGATTGATATAGGTCTCGGGTGCTTTGTGCTGGTGATCGCGGTAGAGCGTTCTTGGGCCGAGCATGAACAGCCCCAGTGTGAAATCATCGTGATGGAACCCGCAAGCGCCGGGGCCGATCAACAGCGTATGGAGGTTACACCGCACGTAGCCTTCGCCCAGGTCAGAGCCGGATGGATAATATTTCATCTCATCTTCGTTCCAGACGAGATCGTCCTTAGCCTCTTCGAGCCTTTGTCGGATGTCTTGCAGGCTTGGGTCACTGATATTGGCGATAGAAGCCTGCAAGACGGCATCGTGACGGGAGCCTTGGCCCGGAATATTGGCAAAAGCCTCACGGCGGCGATCAACCGTCTCGATCCGTCGCAATGTCAAATCAGCAGCTTCAACGGCTTCACGGTTCGCTTCGAGAAAGGCGACAATGGCATCGATCAGTGCACAGATGCGTTGTTCTTTGTCTGACACGACGTTTCCCGCTCCGACCTATTCGAATGGATGCGCTTGTTCGGGGGCCGTGGCCAGCCAGACCGACTTGGTTTGCATGAAACACCGCATACCTTCGATCCCGTTTTCACGGCCATAGCCCGACTGCTTGTAACCGCCGACGGGGCTTTGG
>JBMTIF010000375.1:0-3120 GCA_049437045.1 Alphaproteobacteria bacterium
GCAGGCCGTTTTTTGAATGAATTTTGCGTCCGTTTTGGGCGTGTATTTGATGGAAAAATTTTAAGTCTATGCGAACGTCTCGTTCACATCGCGGCTTATACGGGGTCTTAGACGTTGGTTCGTCAAAGATTACTTGCCTCGTCATAAACGCAACCAACCCTCGTTCACCCAAAGTGCTTGGCGTGGGGCATCGCGCCTCCAAAGGCATGCGTGGTGGTGAGGTCGTGGATATGGACGCAGCCAAAGATGCAATTCTGGCGACTGTGACAGACGCTGAAGAAGTCGCTGGACTGACCATCGAAGACATCTTTGTGTGCTACTCGGGCGGAAAACCGAGAAGCCAACTGGTAGACCTCGAAATCGATGTAAGCGGCCACGCGGTGAACGATACCCACGTGAATGCCCTGCTGAGCTACGCGACACAGGCGCTGCCGTTTGAGCAGGAGAGCGTGCGCCCCATGCACCGCCTCCACACACTCCCCGTGGATTACCGCGTAGACCGCAATCACGGTATCAGTGACCCTCGTGGTATGACGGCTGAACGTCTTGGTTCGCGCCTGTTGGCCGTTTCCGTTTCGCGCTCCAGCCTCGACAACGTGATTGACGCCATCGACAAGTGCCACTTGACCATCCGCGGTGTCATGGTTGGCGGCTTGGCCAGTCATTATGCTGTTGTGACCGAAGAAGAGATGCAATTGGGCGCTTGTCTGGTTGAGATCGGCGCTTCTGTTTCTACGCTGGTTGTTTTCAATGGCGGTGGTGCCGTGCATCTGGAAACCCTGCCGATCGGCTCTGACCACCTGACGCGCGACATCGCTGAAATGCTGAACTGCAACATCGCAGCGGCAGAACGGATTAAAACACTCTACGGCTCCGCGCTGAGTAACCCATCGGACAATGACCGCGAAATTCGCCTGCCTAAAGAAGCCATGAACGGCGGATTGGTAGGCAGCGACCGGATCACCAAATCCTTTGTTGTCAGCTACATGCAGCCGCGCATCGATGAGATGCTGACCATGATCAAGCGACGCATCGAGCATCCAAACCTTCGTAAATTTGCAGGACGCCGGGTCATTTTCACCGGCGGTGGCGCGAACCTGACTGGGCTACGCGACTACGCAACTTTGGCGCTGGAGCGTCAAATCCGAATTGGACGGCCACGGGCGATGCAGGGTTTGCCTGCTTCACGCGCTGGCTATGAACTTTCCGCAGCTTTGGGCCTGGCGCATTTCACCGCCACTGCAGGTACCAAAGCGGCTCAAAGCTCTCTGGGATCAGCACAGCTGCCTCAGAAGTCCATGCTTCAGTCCATCCCTTTGGTAGGTGGGCTTTTTTCAAAGAGGGCGGCGTAAAACGACTGTCCTCACAAATAATGAGACCAAAAGATATTGGCGGCTGAAAAGTCGCATAAGGTACTACTGGAGAATATTATGTGTGCTCTAAATTTGGGCGTTCCGGATCAGAAATCGGTCTTTAAGCCGCGTATTCTGGTCCTCGGCGTTGGTGGCGCCGGAGGCAATGCCGTTAACAATATGATTCAGGCAGATCTACAGGGTGTAGAGTTTGCCGTAGCGAATACAGACGCTCAGGCACTGGAAATGTCCCTAAGCGATCGTCGTGTTCGTCTGGGAACCATGGCGACTCAAGGCCTGGGCGCAGGGGCCAACCCTATGGTCGGACGCGCCGCCGCAGAAGAATCGCTGCAGGACGTTCTCGACGAAATCGGCGACGTGAACATGGTCTTTATCACCGCTGGCATGGGCGGCGGCACCGGTACGGGTGCTGCGCCACTTATTGCTAAGGCATTGAAAGAACGCGGTGTTTTGACTGTTGGCGTTGCGACCAAGCCTTTTGGTTTCGAAGGTGTTGTTCGGATGAGCCAAGCTGAGGAAGGTATCCAGCAATTCGCCAGCGCTGTTGATACGTTGATCGTTATTCCGAATGAAAATCTCTTCCGTGTTGCCAACGAGCGCACGTCTTATGCTGACGCGCTGAAAATGGCGGACGAAGTACTCTACGACGGCGTTCGGGCCATTTCTGACCTGATCGTTCGTCCGGGCAACATTAACTTGGACTTCGCAGATGTCCGCGCGCTGATGACCGTTATGGGCAAGTCCATGATGGGCACGGGCGAGGCTGAAGGGGACAACCGCGCCGTTGAAGCGGCTGAACTGGCCATTTCCAATCCGCTGCTCGACGACATTAACCTCGCATCCGCCAAAGGTGTTCTGCTGAACATCTCCGGTGGTCCAGACCTGACCATGTACGAGGTCGACGAAGCCGCCAAGCGCATCACCCGTGAAGTCATGGAGAACAGCAACATCATCACCGGCACGTCGATTGACCCAAGCCTTGAGGGCAGTTTGCGGGTATCGGTGGTGGCTACTGGGATTGATGAAGAAGCTGCCGCCAAGGCCAGCGCTACAAGCAGCGCTTTCTCCCGCACAGAAACGCAAGCTGCTACCCCATCACCGCTTAAGCCACTCGCGCCCAAGTCGGTGCTGCCTGCGACCAATCCTCAGCGCTTCAATGCGGCGCCAACCTCGCCATCCTCGTTCAACATAACGGGTGCTGGCGGCGTGGTTCACACGATTCAGGGCACGCCAGGCACGATGGAATTCGCTCGGTCTGTTGCAAACCCGCCAAAGCGGAACGCAACGGTATCCCACCCTGACCGAGACAGCATGGATCAAGCGGCAAGCGTGCAGGCGCCTGTACAAAAACCGCGCAATCCGATTGCGCCCTTGCCTGAGTCCTTGCTGACCCCACCGGCACGCAACGAAATGATGGATCTGCGGGAACTCCCCGCGTCCCAGACCGCAGCAACGGCATCCGCGGCGATGCGCGAAGAACCCGCTGCGCCGCAGCAAATGCCGACTTTCCGCGAAGCTCAGCCGGTTATGGCTGAAGTTCGCGAAAACAAGTTGCTGCGTGCACAACACGAAGTGGCCCAACGCCCAACGCCAGCACCTGAGATGCCAGAGGCTGCACCACAGGCGTCCGCAGCCACCCCAGCGCCGGCTGCTGAGCCTGCGCCACGGACTTTATTTGAGCCACTGGTTCATTCAGAATCCCCAGCTGACTATCATAGCGAACCCAGCGACGTGGACGATCTGGTCT
>JBMTIF010000376.1:0-3119 GCA_049437045.1 Alphaproteobacteria bacterium
GCCCTGATGGGCCTGACCAGCGTCGAGCAGCATTTTGATCGCATCGGGCAGGAATTCATACATCACGTGTCTGCGGCAAACATGTACGCCAAACCGGAGCATATGTCAGAAGCGGAATACTGCGATTATCTGGTGGATGAGTTTGAACAAAGAATTCACCAGCTTGGCCCAGATAACGTGGCAGCCTTCATCGCTGAGCCGATCATGGGTGCGGGCGGCGTTCTGGTGGCTCCGCAGTGGTATCACCGCCGCATGTGGGAGGTCTGTAAGCGCTACGATATGCTCTACATAGCAGACGAAGTGGTTACAGCCTTTGGCCGGCTTGGGCATTGGTTCGCTTCTGAAGAAGTCTTTGACTACCAACCCGATATTCTCGTGAGCGCAAAGGGCATCACCTCGGGTTACATACCGCTGGGCGCGACGCTCATTTCGGACGAGATCTACGACGTTATCAGCAAATCACAGGCTGCGGGTGGGATCTTCAGTATGGGATTGACCTACTTCGGTCATCCGGTTGCTTGCCGTGCTGCGCTTAAGAACATCGAAATCATGGACCGCGAAAATCTTTGTGGGAATGCAGCGGACGTTGGCGCCTATTTCCAGTCCACGGCACAAAGCCTGATGAATGCCCCTCTGGTCGGCGATGTCCGGGGAAAGGGACTCATGCTTGCGGTTGATCTGGTGGGTGACAAGCAGAAGAAATCCGCCCTTCCACTGGAAACCGATGCAGGAGACCGGGTCTTCCGCAAGTGTCTGGAGCGGGGCGTCATTGTGCGTCCGGTCGGTGATCGACTGGTCCTCTCACCGCCGCTGATCATCAACCGAGAGCAGGTGGACACAATCGTTGCTGCTCTCTCCGAAGCGGTTACGGAACTTCACGCAGAACTGTAACCCAAGCATGCCCCGTGGCTGGGCTAAGGTAAGTATCATGTCTCAACCCTCTCAAAATGATCTACGCTTCAAGGAAGATCCTGATTTTCTGGAGCATCTTTACCGGCAGGTTTGGCTGCGCAACGGGGCATCACCAGAACACGCTGACGCGGTTGCCTATGCGGTTTCGTTTGGAGATCGTTTTGGGAAGATCAATCAGGGTCTTGGTGTCTTTGAGGCCATCGACATTACCTTTCAAAACGGGACACTCGATATCAAAGCAACCCCGGAACTGGTCGATGAAGGGCCAACCTGGGCGATTTATGAGGGTCACCGTTCCAGCGGCCATTGGGTGTTGTGTAAAGCGACACGAAAAGCGATGGAGATCGCGAGCCGTATGGGGATGGGCATGGCGCTGTCCCGCAATCACAACGACGCGGGTTGTTTTGGTGCTTACACCACAATGGCGATGCAGGAAGGGATGGTTTGCATCGCCACGAACAATAGCTTGCGGCTCGTGGCACCGTGGGGAGGGAAGGAAAATATGATGTCCGGCGCGCCGTTTTCGGCTGCGTCACCGGGGGGCGAAGAAACCCCGATCATCATGGATACTGCAGCGATTGAAGCTTATGACGCCGATGTGTCTGAAGCCTACTTCGCCGGGACAAAAATGCAGGCTGGAAAGGTGCTGGTCGACCCAGAAACAGGCGAGCTTTCAGACGACCCGGCACCCTTTATCGAAGTTCTCGATGGCTATGCGCGGCTGGCCGACAATCGTGCGGCCACGGCCTTTAACTCACCCAAGCTGTATGCCCTGAACTGCCTGACCGAAGTCCTTTCTACCCTGATTGTGCCTGAGGCCACTATCACCCCGGATTTGCCGCATCCCATCGCAGCCTGGATGGAGCCTCAATCGGTGGGTTCGGTTGGGGGTAGCTGTGTTCTGGTTATCGATCCTTCCAAGTTTGGTCCCATGGCCGGGATGCAGGACCGGTCAGATCGCTTCGTGAAAGCGGTGAAGGGGGCCAAGCGACGGCCCGGTGTAGAAGAAATTTATCTGCCCGGAGAGCGGGGGTGGAAACAGGTGAAGGCTGGAGGTCCGGTCGATATCCTGCGCACGCATTGGGATGCGTTTAAGGAAACAGCAGCCAAAGCCGGGCTCGATGTCGAAGCTGAACGCCGCGCTTTTCAGGCCAGCAAACCGGGAGCGAAAGGATGAGCCGTGGACTGCTAACCGGAAAAACGGCGCTTATCACCGGTGCTGGGCGCCCCCGCGGTATTGGACAGGCCATTGCGCGTGCTTTTTTGAACGAGGGCGCCAATGTTGTGATGACCGACTTGGCGGGTGTGACGACCGCTCAGGCTGAACGCGAACGATTTAGTGCCTTTGAAGCGGAAAAGTTGCAGTACGTTGATGCTGATGTCTGCAATCGTACCGATGCACGCAAGGTCATCGCTCTGGCACAAGATACATTTGGGGGCCTGGATATCCTCGTTAACAACGCGGGGGTAGGGCGCGGATCTCCGGATTTCATGGAGCTTACAGACGAGGACTGGACGGCATCCCTCGACGTCAATTTACGCGGCACAGCGACCATGTGTCAGGCTGCCATGGAAAGCCTCCGCCAGTCGTCGAGTGCCTGTATCGTCAATGTCGCCTCGCTTTCAGGACTGCGGGCCATACCGCACATTCCGGCGTGCTATACAGCGTCGAAGTTTGCTGTGGTTGGTTTGACAAAGCAGCTGGCACTGCAACTGGCACCTGAGAACATCCGAGCAAATGCGATTTGCCCCGGTTCTGTTCGCACAGACATGATGGAAGTTGCCATGGATGCGATTGCAGATGCCGAAGATATCACCCCGGATGAGGCCGAAGCGCTTGAGGCTTCGACAATCGCCATCGGGCGGGTGGCTGAGCCCGACGAAATTGCGCAACTTGCCGTGTTTTTGGCGAGCGAAAATGCCTCGTATATTACCGGCGAAGCAATGGTTGCTTCTGGGGGCATGTATAATGGGCTTTAGCCGTCACCGGCGACGGCCTGCCAAACCCCATCACTGATTCCGGCAGACAGCCCACCGCACAGGTTCAGGACTTGGCCCGTCATGAAGGTGAAGTCACTTGCGACGAGCGCGTGGACGAGCGCAGCGACTTCTTCGGGCTCACAAATGCGCCCCAGAGGTGTCGCTGCGGCTTCGACCTCCAGTAACTCTTCTCCACCCTCAGCCAGAGCCATAGGGGTTCGCACCGA
>JBMTIF010000377.1:0-3108 GCA_049437045.1 Alphaproteobacteria bacterium
TGAAGCTGCGCTACGCTCTGCGGTAGCGACACGCGATCTGGATCAGGTGGTTGACCGTACCGGTCTGGCCATCGACATCGAAACCCAGCTTCAGGCTCTGCTGGATGAATATGGTGCCGGGATCAACGTGGTGCGTGTTGACGTACCCTATGCCCAGCCACCACTGGCCGTTCTGCCGTCGTACAACGCGGTGAAAAACGCAGAAAAGACCAAGAACGAGATCATCAACAAGGCCCAAGCTGAAGCAACGCGTGTAACCAACGAAGCGCAGGGTACGGTCGACAAGGTTTTGCAGGAGGCAACAGCTTTCAAGAACGAAACAGTTGCAGCAGCACGTGGTGAGGCAGAGCGCTTTACTCAGGTTCTGTCGGCCTATCGCGAGGCACCGGATGTCACGATTCAGCGTCTGTACCTAGACACCATGCAGGATGTTCTGACCAACGCCGACATGACAATCGTGGACGAATCTCTGGGTGGCGATGCTTTGCCGCTGCTGCCCATCAGTCCTTTGAACCAATAATCGAAAACGGAGACCTGAAGTCATGAATAGAATTCTTATCCCCGTCGCGATTGTTGTCGTTATCGCTCTCTGGGCTTTCTCAGCCGTGGTCATCGTACGTGAAGACCAACAGGCCGTGGTCCGTTCCTTCAACGCTATTCAGCGTTCACAGACTGAGGCTGGTTTGAGCTTCAAGCTGCCATCGCCGTTCGGCTCTGTGGACTATATCGAAAAGCGGGTTTTGGCGACTGACCCGGAAATCGAACAGTTCATTCTGTCCGACGATACGCGTCTGGATGTCGACTACTACGTGCGTTACCGGATCACCGATCCGATCACTTACGTTCGTAACACCAACGATCTGTTGAGTGTTCAGCAGGTGGAACAAGCGTCGAAAGACAGCCTCTCCGAAGCTCTTCGCTCGGTCAATCTGTCTACGGTGTTGTCCGATCAGCGTGACCAGCTGCTGCTGGAAGTGCGTTCAAGCATTACCGAGAAGATGGCTCAGCTTGGTATTGACGTTGTCGATATCCGAATTGGGCGTGCAGACTTCGTGGCGGAAAACCTGCCATTTGCCTTTAACGAAATGTCGGCAGACTTGCTCGATACCTACAAGTCGGAATTGTCCAACGGTTCGGCAGAAGGTGAGCGTTTGCGGGCTACGGCAAACCAGGAAGCACGAACACGCGTTGCAGAGGCGAATGCGACCGCAGCAATCATGCGTGGTGAGGCGGAAGCTGAAGCGGCACGACTGCTGAACGCGGCGCATGGGCAGGACGTCGAGTTCTATACCTTCTGGCGGTCCATGCAGTCTTACCGTGAGTCGATTGCAACGGAAGACAAATCGCTCATCCTGACTACGGACAACGACTTCCTGAAGTCGTTGCAAAGTCCAAGCCTGCTGCAGTAACGCAGGTGTAAGGGCGATCTGTTCCGCAAAGGAATGGATCGCCTTTTTTAGTTCCCTCTCGGGATTAGAGGCTTGCCTCAAAAATCGACCTTGCCACATTCACGAAAATGCAGCCTGAAATCACCGGTTCTCACCCTTGTGTGAAGTTCCGCATTTCGACGTCGATCGGTCTAGGTTCAAACACAATTACCCCCAATCTCTGACTTGCGACAGGGTGGAGTCCCCAACAAGGCCACCTTCCAAGCAAGCAAAGAAACCGACAAAAAAGTATTTTGAGGAGAGAAACGGATGAAACATTTCGGCTTGATGAGCTTGAACGGCGTTCGCGCTGGTTTCGGCCTTCTGGCGCTGTCCTTTGTGGCTATGGCACCGAGCGCCACTGCCCGGCCAGCACCAAACAGCTTTGCTGACATTGTAGAGGAACTGCTGCCGACCGTTGTGAACGTTTCCACGTCATCCGCGGCAAACCGCAATCCGCTGGATGCCGAGGAATTCGAACAGTTCCGCGACTTCATGGAGCGTTTCGGTCGTCCGGCGCCACTGCCGGAAAACAATGGCCGGCGGTCCCAGTCCCTGGGCTCCGGATTCATCATTGATGAGAGCGGGATCATCGTGACCAACAATCACGTGGTTGCAGGCGCTGAAACCATCACCATCACCTTGCACGATGATACTCAGTTCGAAGGCACGTTGCTGGGCACGGATGAAAGCACCGACCTGGCCGTTGTGAAGATCGAGCCGGGCGACGTTGAACTGGTCGCGACCGAATGGGCAGACAGTGATGGCGCTCGCGTCGGTGACTGGATCGTTGCTATTGGTAACCCCTTTGGCTTGGGGTCAACGGTTACGGCCGGCATCATTTCCGCAAAGGCGCGTGACATTCGCTCCGGACCTTACGACAGCTTCATTCAGACTGATGCTTCGATCAACCGTGGAAACTCCGGTGGTCCTTCCTTTGATATCGAAGGCCGGGTTGTCGGCGTAAATACGGCGATCTTCTCCCCTTCTGGCGGGTCTGTCGGCATCGGCTTTGCCATCCCATCCAATATCGCAGCAAACATCGTCGATCAGCTGGCAACACGGGGTGAAGTTCGCCGTGGCTTCCTCGGAACCCGGATTATGCCTGTTGGCATCGACGAAGCAGACGTTCTGGGCATGGACACGCCGCGTGGTGCGCTGGTGCGTTCATTGATCGAGACCGGCCCTGCGAAAGAAGCCGGGATCGAGCCGGGTGACGTTATTGTTCGTTTTGATGGCAAGGACGTGAAAACAGCACGTGACCTGCCGCTGATGGTCGCTCAGACCCCGGTCGGCAAAGAAGTAAGAGTCGTGGTCTGGCGTGATGGTCAAGAAGTGACGGTCAGCCTGTTCCTTGGTCTGCTGGATGAAGAGGAAGTTGCCGCAGCGACACCCGTGAGTGAAGAGCCGGAGGAAGAGGTGATCGAGGGCGAAGAAGATTTGCGCGCCTATGGTCTCGCCGTGACGCCGCTGACGGACGAAGAGTTGCAGGCCCTCGAACTGCCCGGCTACCAGTCCGGAGTCATGGTCACTGAACTGACGGAAGACAGCCCGTTTGTGGATCAGGGCCTGACCGCTGGCGATGTAATTCTGGAGATCGACAACGCAGACGTTGCTTCCGCTGCTGACGTTGCTGCCAGCATTCGTGCCGCGGATGAAGACGGCGCTGGTATCATGGCGG
>JBMTIF010000378.1:0-3103 GCA_049437045.1 Alphaproteobacteria bacterium
TTCCGCGGCGTCTTCATGGTCAATCTTGTTCCAGACCTCGATAACCGGAACGACATCGACCAGCGTATCACCCGGCACTTTCCGCTCGTCTGGCTCATCGAGATCAGGGTCAGGGGGCGGATCTTGTATCGGCGGGGGCAGGCGGTCGGGCTCTTCTGCTACTTCCATGCGACCAAGAGACCGCAAAACGTCCAACACGTCGCGTTTTTGCGCATCCCATTCCGGATTTGAGGCGTCACGGACATGCAGGATCAAGTCAGCTTCAATAACTTCTTCGAGCGTAGCGCGGAAGGCATCGACCAGTTCGTGCGGCAGATCGGAAATGAAGCCCACGGTATCGGCCAGAACCAGCTCCCGCCCGCTTTTCAAGCGCAAGCGCCTCAAGGTTGGGTCAAGGGTGGCGAACAGCATGTCCTTGGCCAGAATATCGGCACCGGTCAGCGTGTTGAACAGCGTGGATTTTCCGGCGTTGGTGTAACCGACAAGCGCAACAACATGCGCGCCCTGACGCTCTCGTGCGGCGCGGTGCAGGCCTCGGGTACGGCGCACGTCTTCCAGATCGCGTTTGAGCTTGTCTATCCGCTCCAACAGCATGCGTCGGTCGAGTTCAAGTTGGGATTCCCCCGGGCCGCCCATAAAGCCAGCACCGCCACGCTGTCGCTCAAGGTGGGTCCAGGACCGCACCAGTCTTGACCTTTGAAAGGTCAGGGCTGCCAGTTCAACCTGAAGCCGACCTTCACGGGTCTGCGCGCGCTCGCCAAAGATTTCCAGAATCAGCGCGGTTCGGTCGAGCACCTTGGCTTCAAGTTCGCGTTCAAGGTTTCGGTGCTGAACCGGGGTCAGAACGGCGTTGAAGATGATGACGCTGGGGTGTTCCGCATGCACCCGATCATGCCAGTCTTTCAGCGTCCCAGTCCCGATCAGCGTCGAAGGCCGGATGGTGGACAGATTGACGGTCGTAGCTGCTGTGACTTCCAAGCCTATGGCCTTGGTCAGCGATACCGCTTCGCTGAGTTTGTCATCTGCCGTGCGCCCAATAGCGCGCGCAGCGGCATTGCCCCGCTCACGCGGAAGCATGACGTTGATGACAAAGGCTGTTTCTTGATAACGCTCTGACGGATGCATCAGAGCGATTTAGGTGTCTGTTGACCGAGTTTCAATTGCGAACTCGTGTTAATCGGACGGGGGAACGATATCTTCCATCAGATTCACTGGCTGCGCAGGCATGATTGTCGAGATTGCGTGCTTGTAAACCAACTGCACATGCGCATCACGTCGCAGAAGTACTGAGAAGTTATCGAACCACGTAACAATCCCGGTCAGCTTCACGCCGTTTACCAAGAAGATCGTCACGGAAATCTTGTTTTTGCGGATATGGTTCAGGAATACGTCCTGAACATTCTTACTGTCGGCCATGGTCTTTTTTGCCTCCCCGCCTCTCGTCCAAGCCTATCAATCGTGCCTGGGCTGGGTTTTTGTGTGGTGTTTTTATGGTTCTCCGATGCACGCTGCTTTTACCTTGCCGTTTCCGGGTGTTGCCCAATTTCCCGCCCCTTGGGAAACCACCAAACCACAGCAAAAATGCTCAAACCTGCGTACGCGGCCTAAATATGCGCCAAATCCCCCTCAGAAATCAAGTTTCTGCGACTTTAGCGGGGTATTGTGAGCCTCACGCTTGAAAAAGCTTGATGGCCGAGGCCGTCAGCGGTGGGCGTCAACGGTAGTGTGAAGCCACATGGTCGGCAAAGGCGTTAAGAATTTCTTGAACCACTGGACCTACTTCACCGGAGCCGATTGTTCTGCCATCCACGGACCTTACTGGGCGAATCATGTTGCCAGACGAGCTTTGAAAGGCTTCTTCAGCTGACATTAGCTCATCAACGGTAAAAGGCGTTTCGTCGATAGCCCACTGATGTTTTTCCGCCAATGCCACGATTGCAGTGCGAACGATGCCTTTCAGAATTGCCTGATCCGTCTGATGAGTTTTGAGGATTACACGGCCCGAGTCGGGATCGCGGCGCACGATCCAGGCGTTTGCTGATGAACCTTCCGTTACCTCATTACGCGCATTGACCAGCCAGGTTTCATAGGCATTGGCCTCAGCGGCGGCTTGCTTTGCCAGTACATTCGGCAGCAGCGAAATCGACTTGATATCCGGTCGCGCCCACCGCTGGTCGGGTCCAGTTATCACGTCGATCATCTGCGGCTTGGACAGGTCTTCCGGCATTTTCAGATGCCGACCCGTTACGACCATCGCCGGTGGGACAGGTTTGGTGGGGAACTTATGGTCTCGTGGTGCCTCTCCGCGCGTTACCTGCACGTAGACAATGCCATTTTCGATCATGTTCTTCTTCGCAATCCGCCGCGCAATCATGCTCAGCGCTTTGCGGCTGACTGGTTGGTCGATCCGCAGTTCTGACAAGCCGCGCTCAAGCCGATCCCAATGCCAATCTTCATCGATGAACGCGCCACGGACGATTGGCACGACGTCATAGACACCGTCAGCAAACTGATACCCGCGGTCCTCGATGCCGACTTGAGCATGTGCATGGGGGACGTAGCGGCCGTTGACGTAAGCAATTCTGGGCATGGACGTTTCCGAATGATCCTGTTGGTTGATTTTTTGTTTAGCAGTGCTCTGGAGCCGGAGCCAGAGCCGCGTGCAGAGCACCATATTTCTGCTCGTTTTGCCGCACTTTTAACCCCGAACCATGCTCAATCGCACCATCTTTATGCGTCAAATCCAAGCCACTTAAAAAGAAAACTGCCCACCAGGCAGCTCCAAAGGAACGAGACTTGAAATACGCACTGCCTCTGGCCGTTGTGGCCATTTTGGTAGCGGGATGTACACGGCGTGCAGACCCACCAGACCACCTGACTCTCACAGGCTTGAACTGGCGCACGCTCAATGCGCCATCGGCGACCCAACCTCCATTGCAAAACGGGGTTATTCCCCCTGAAGACTATGAAGTGAAAGTGCCTTTTGAGGAGGCTTTCGAGGCTTACAGCCTTGCGTCCTTTCTCGCACAGTCCTGTACGCGGTTTGCCGTTGACGACCAAAAGCTGTTTCGCTTCTTCCACGACTTCGAGCTACGCCCCGATG
>JBMTIF010000379.1:0-3101 GCA_049437045.1 Alphaproteobacteria bacterium
TATCGGCACAATCGTTCTTGTATCGGTGCCCGTATGACATCAAGCCTAGATTGGTCAGGCGTTTCCAGCTGCTGAAGTTGGCGTCAATGATGTCACGTGCAATTTCGACTTTGGGCACGCCATTAATCTGGCCCCACATGGAGTTGGAGTAGTCCATGATCAGAATCGCATCGCCAGCTTTGGGGTCAGCGATCCGGAGTTCCTGTGCCGAAGCAGCGTGACCTGAACCAAGGGTCGCAAGGGTAAGCATGCACAAAGAGGCCCATCGTGCCGAAGGCCTGTGGATAGATGCCGCTAGGGCGTGAAAGAGCTTAATCATTCGTTCGTTCCAAAAGTACGGTCGCCGCAAGAACGCGACAGCCAAAGCAATTGGTTCAAATGATTGCAAATGTCCTGACAATTGCACGCCATAGTATGTTTTTCGGTATTTTTGCGTGAAAATAGGGGAATGCACTAAGTTTTTAGCATTTTAAGGCTTTAGTGATTTGACTCATTCTGTGGATGAGTCTGCTTAAGGCCACGTAAATTACACATTTAGGTGCTAGTATTCTCATAATTCGCCGTGAGGATTGCATCTGTGCTTTCAGTCGTTTTTACTGATTGCAAAGAGGGGCAAGTCCTGAAAAAGAACGGTAAAAACGGGCTTGATACTGGCAAAATTATACGACTTTGGTGGGTTGTCCTGTTTAAAGGCTTGGGGCATACCTAAACAACTCGTGGAGATGGAGATCACTAAGTGATGAAAAAGATTGCAATTGCAGCCGCTGGCTTGAGCCTCTTGGGTCTGGGTGCCTGTGTGTCACCGGCTTATGCCCCTTACTATGGCCATCAAGAGGGTCACCATGATCACGGCGACGGCATGTACTACGTGCATCCCAATGGCAACTGTGTTGTTCCAAGCGCCGTCGTTGGTGGTCTCGCTGGCCTAGCAGCTTACGCGCTGGCTGACGAAGTTCTGGATTGGGCTGGCCCGATCAATCGTGACCAGCTCGTGCTGTCCGGTATTGCGGGTGCTGGTGTTGGCGGCCTGATTGGCGCGAGCTCCTACTGCCCACGCTACGGTTACTAAACACCGGAAACCGCCGTCTTTCGACGACGGGTTTCTGAGCGAAATTAAAGGGAACGATGCACCGGCGTCGTTCCCTTTTTTTATGCCGCATAGGTGCTTGCGCTAGAACGGTTCCGGGATCAGCAAGGCTTTTTCAGTACCCGACCGCTTGAGCATCTCAGGATCAATGGTCCGTGGTGGCAAGCTTTGTATCTCGGCCGCACGTGGCTCATGCGGGATCTGATCCAGCAGGTGTGAAATACAGTTCAGCCGTGCTCTCTTCTTGTTATCGCTGTCGACCACATGCCAAGGCGCCCATTCGGTATGAGTGCGCTCGAACATGGAGTCCTTGCAGCGGCTGTAGTCGCTCCATTTCTCCCGCGCGCGCAAGTCGATTGACGAAATTTTCCAGCGCTTGGTTGGATCCGCAGCACGGTCCTGCAGCCTTTGCTCCTGCTCAGAGGCGGAGACGCTGAACCAATACTTGATGACACGAATACCGTCGTCGACCAGCAGTTTTTCGAATGCTGGAACCGCGTTCAGGAAGTCTTCATGCTGTTCGGGTGTGCAAAATCCCATCACGGGCTCAACGCCCGCACGGTTGTACCAGGACCGGTCAAACAGCACCATTTCCCCCGCCGCCGGCAGGTGTGGGATATAGCGCTGGAAGTACCACTGTGATTGTTCGCGCTCGGTCGGCTTGCTCAGGGCGACCACACGGGCGCGGCGCGGGTTCAGCGGCTGGGTGATGCGTTTGATGGTGCCGCCTTTGCCTGCTGCATCTCGGCCTTCAAAGATCACCAGCACCCGGGCGCCGCTTTCGGCGATATCGTTCTGCATCCGGATCAGCCGCACGTGCAAGGCTTTCAGCGCACGTTCGTAGTCTTTTTTGCGCAAGGTCTTTTCCCCTGCTGGACTGGTGCGTTGGTCGCTAGTTGTCATCCATCCTCCCGAGCCACGTGGCAATCGCCGTGGCAATGTCGTTGGGGCTGTCTTCTTGTATGAAGTGCGAGCCCTTGACCGTCACTTCGCTTTGATTGGGCAAGGTACGACAGAATTCGCGCGCTTTGCCAGTCAGGATCGCGCCGGGTTCGGCATTGATGAACAGTTTCGGGATATCCGATTGCGTCAGCCAGTCCTGGTAAGCTTGGACGATTTCAACAACGGCGGGCGGTTCGCCGGCAATAGGGATTTGACGCGGCCAGGTGAGTGTCGGCCTGCGGCTTTCCCCTGGTTCGACGAAAGGCGCACGATAGTGGGCCATTTCTTCATCCGTGAGTGCACGCAGGATGGAGCCGGGCAACACTCGTTCGACAAAGACGTTCTTGTCCAGAACCATGGCCTCTCCGTTTTCTGAGCGGAAGCCCTGAAACACACCGCGCGCAGCTTCGGGCCAGTCGTCCCAGGAGGGGATGACACAGGGAATGCCCTCCATGTAGCACAGGCCACTGACGCGTTCTGGGAAGCGGTGCGCCCAATGAAAGCCGAGAGCTGACCCCCAATCATGGATGACCCAGATGACGTCATCGCCCAGATCGAGAGCGTCCAGCGCGCCGTCGAGATAGCGGCTGTGGTCCGCAAAGGTGTAGCGGTCCGGCCCACTGTCGGGCAGCTTGTCCGAATGACCCATGCCGATCAGGTCCACCGCGATACAGCGGCCAAAGCCTGTGAGCGAGGGCATGATGTTGCGCCACAGGTAGGAACTGGTCGGATTTCCGTGCTGGAACACCAGTGTTCGGCCAGGCTTGGCGTCAGCGTCGGGCGGCAGATCAACCACCGCCATGCTGAGGCCCTCAACCTCTATGTGTTGATGGGGCAGGGCTTGTGCGCCTGGCGTCGGGGCGTTGGCGTCCATGATGGCATTGCTCCTCTGATGCAGATCGCAGGAGTGAACCACAAACCCCTGTTCGCGCAAAGAAAACCAGCAGCCCGTAAAGTTCGATTAACCAGCGTGGGTTGCGCGACGCGTTAACGCGCTCGCAAGCGCGTGGTAACGTCGGCGCAACCGTTAAAGCCTGACCATGAAGAAATTAATGTTCAAGCGGCGTCACCC
>JBMTIF010000380.1:0-3098 GCA_049437045.1 Alphaproteobacteria bacterium
CAATGAAGCCTGCGACGTACTTGTTCACTGGGTTGTTGTAGATGTTGTAAGGCGTGTCCAACTGCTGGATCAAGCCGCCCCGCATGATCGCAATTCGGTCAGCAAGCGTCATGGCTTCGATCTGATCGTGCGTCACATAAATCATGGTGTTTTCAAGCCGCTGGTGCAGGCGCTTGATCTCTACGCGCAGATCAGCACGCAGTTTGGCGTCCAGGTTGGACAGCGGCTCGTCGAACAGGAACACGTCAACGTCACGCACCAGCGCACGACCAATCGCCACACGCTGCCGCTGGCCACCGGACAGCTCCGCCGGACGACGCTTGAGCAGCGGCTCAATCTGCAGAATTTCTGACGCCTGCGCGACGCGGCGCTCGATTTCGTCTTTCTTCACGCCTGCGTTTTTCAAGCCAAAGGACAGGTTCCCCTTTACGCTCATTTGCGGGTAGAGCGCATAGGACTGGAACACCATACCAATGCCGCGGTCTTTGGGTTCTTCCCACGTGACGTTGCGGCCTTTGATGTGGATTTCGCCATCGCGAACGTCCAGCAACCCGGCGATACAGTTCAGCAGCGTGGACTTACCACAACCCGACGCACCCAGCAGGACCAGAAACTCACCGTCTTCGATGTTCAGGTCCATGTTCTCCAGAACGACAATCTCGCCGTAAGCGACCTTCAAGTCTTTGATTTCAATCGAATAATTTTCAGTCATGGGTTTAACCCTTCACAGCGCCGGCAGCGATGCCGCGCACAAAATAGCGTCCGGAGATGAAGTAAATCGTGAGCGGCACCAAGCCTGTCAGAATGGTCGCTGCCATGTTGACGTTGTGCTCTTTGACCCCTTGAGTCGTGTTCACGATGTTGTTGAGTTGAACGGTCATGGGCCAGTTCTGGGTTCCGGCGAAGATCACACCGAACAGGAAGTCGTTCCAAATCCCCGTCACCTGCAGAATGATCGCGACCACCAGGATCGGAATCGACATGGGCAACATGATCTGGAAGAAAATGCCCCAGAACCCGGCACCGTCCACGCGTGCCGCCTTGAACAACTCCACCGGCAAAGCGGCGAAGTAGTTACGGAACAGCAGCGTAAGGATCGGCATGCCAAAGATCGAGTGGATGAAAATCACACCGGGCAGCGTGCCAAAGATACCAAGCTCACGGGTGATAATCACCAATGGGTAGAGCATCACCTGATAAGGGATGAACGAGCCAATAATCAGGATGGTGAAGAACACTTCAGACCCGCGGAACCGCCAGTAAGACAGCGCGTAGCCGTTGACCGATGCAATCGCGATAGAAGCGATTACCGACGGCACGGTGATCTGAACCGATTTCCAGAACCCGACCTTTAGGCCTTCACAGTACAGTCCGGTACAGGCCGTATCCCACGCTTTGATCCACGCATCGAAACCAGCACGCAGGGGCCATGCGAAGATGTTGCCTTCGCGCACCTGATCGAGGTCTTTCAGCGACGTGGCAACCATCACATAGAGCGGCAGCAGGTAGTACATCGCGGCTACGACGAGGATACTGTAGAGGATAATCCGGCTTGGACTGATCCGGTTTGGCTTTGGCCCACGAGGGGTAAGGACGTTTGAAGTCATGGTCTGTTCCTCCTCCTAGCGCTCTTTTTTCCGGCCGTACTCGAGGTACATCCACGGAATGAGAATAATAACGACGGTCACCAGCATCATTGTTGATGCAGCCAGAGCCTGTCCGAGGTTCGACCGGGCGAACATGTAGTCGTAAACGTATTTTGCAGGCACCTCAGACGAGAACCCCGGCCCGCCGGAGGTAAGCACCACCACCAGATCGTAGAGCCGCACAATGCCAGAAGCCGCGATGACCAGCGTGGTGATAAACACACCCCGCATCATCGGAATGACGACGAAGATGTAGGTTTTCCACTTTGGAATGCCGTCCACACGGGCCGCCTTCCAAATCTCACCATCAATGCCCCGCATACCGGCAAGCATCAGAACCATTGTAAAGCCCGTTCCCTGCCACAAGCCGGCAAGCAGCAACGCGAAGATCACGGTGTCACCGCTGGCCATTAGCTTGAAGGGCAGCGTTTCAAGGAAACCAATGTTTGCCCACGCGCCGAACTGGTTGATCGCAGCCTGAATCCCATCCGGGCTGAGCATCCATTGCCAAACCACGCCCGTTACAACGAAAGACAGCGCGAACGGGTACAGGTAGATGGATCGGAACGCATTTTCGAAGCGGACCTTCTGATCGATCAACGCCGCGAGGATAAAGCCCACGGTAAAGGAGAAGGTCAGCGAGAACACACCATAGAACATGATGTTCTCAACAGACTCAGCCCACCGGGAATTCCGAGAAGCGTCGAGCAAGCGTTCATATTGGTCAAAGCCAACCAGAAACTTGGTGTTGATCAGCTTGGAAAAGCCATTCCATTGGTAGTCAAATCCAACCCACGTGAGGAACCCTTCCCCACTGCGGTTAAACAGACTGATTGGAAACTGAAATTCGACTGGCGGCGTAAACAGCTTCACCGGCAGCAACTTCGACTTGGTGAAGGAGTAAATGATCGTCCAGACCGAACAGCCTACGAAGACGACAAGCGTCGTGAAGATCATGGGGATCGCGGCGATTTTGGCGCTGAGATTTCGGAAAAGTCCCAGCCTACGACGCTGTTGTTTGGCGGTCGACATCACATCCCCCTACCCGCGCAGTATCCGGGTCAGGGAACTGCGGAATTAATTCATTGATACAATCATCAAAGGAAGTCTGGGTGACCCAACAGGGCCACCCAGATCAGCTAAGCCTGTAAAACCAGGATTAGTCAGCGTTCGCTACGATTTCTACGTAACGAGCCTGCGCGTCTTCAACAGAGATGCTTGGATCGTTGAAGAAGGAGACCCAAAGGTCTTCGAACTGGCCCTGAGTGTCACCCGTGAAGGTCTGCTCGGAAGAAGGCAGTACGTTGTCTGGGTTCTCAAGAATAGCCAGACCCTTCTGCATACAACCGTTAGCAGCGGTCAGATCGATGTCACCACGGATCGGCAGGGAGCCTTTCGCGAGGTTGAAGTCAACCTGAACCTGCTTGGAAACCAGCAGGGAAGCCATTTCCA
>JBMTIF010000381.1:0-3097 GCA_049437045.1 Alphaproteobacteria bacterium
CAAGAATTGCCTAGCACCAGATAACTGCAGAAACTCCAGCGAAACGGAACAGAAACGGTGCAAAAGGCAGAGCGTCCACAGAATACCCTCTAGAATCGATGCATTAACTGTTCAACATAAACGGCCTAGAGCACTATCGACATCGGCGCGCCTGGACCGAAATCCCAACCAAGGCCAATCCACATCATCACGAGCGCAATGCCGCCGATGACCATGTAGACCGCATAGGGAATCATCATTGCAGTGAGGCTGCCGAGACCAAAATCTGCTTGCCAGCGCCGAGCAAAAATCAGCACAAGCGGGAAATACACCATCAGCGGCGTGATCATATTCGTTGCACTGTCGCCGACCCGATAGGCCGCTGTCGCACCCTCTGGACTAATCCCGAGCAACATCAGCATGGGCACAAGTACTGGCGCGAGCAGTGCCCACTTCGCACTCGCAGAACCTACAAAGAGATTCAGCAGCCCCGAGAACAGAACGATCAGTCCCAGAAGTACCGCTAGCGGTAAGCCGCTGGACTGAATCGCCTCAGCCCCATGCACTGCCATAATGAGTCCAAGGTTGGACCAATTAAACATTGCGACAAAGTGAGCTGCAGCAAACGCCAACACCAGGTAGTAACCCATATCCTTCATGGATTCGGTGAGCATATCGATCAGGTCCTGGCTCGATTGAATCGTCCCTGCAGCAGCGCCGTAAGCCCAGCCAGTAGCGAGGAACAACACCATAAATGCTGCCACGAGCGACCCAAAGAAAGGCGCTGCTTGCTGGTACCACTCAAGCCCTTGACCCTCTTCGCCATCGATGAGGAGCGGCGTCCCTGGACCAAACACCATCCACAACCAAAGCCCAACGACCGCGAGCGCTGCAAGGCCCGCACGCTTTAAGCCACGCACTTGCGCGTCACTCAGGGCATCATCTTCGTCCTGAGCCGCTGCGCCGTCACCGTCAGGCTGCCAGGGCCCGAGCCGCGGCTCAATGATCCGGTCCGTTACAAACCAAACGATGGGGATATACAGCACCATGAGGGCAGCAATGAACCACCAATTGCCCGCAATATTGACGGTCCAGCCACCGCCGAGTCCGGAACTTTCGACCGCAGCTTCAGTGATGCCAAAGAGCAACGCATCAAGCCCGCCAGGGGTAATGTTGGCTGAAAACCCGCCAGAGACCCCGGCAAATGCACACGCAATGCCTGCGAGCGGATGACGGCCTGCAGATACATACACAATGGCCGCGACGGGAATCAGAATCACATAGCCTGCATCCGCTGCATGATTAGACAGCATGGCGACGGTAGCAACTACTGGGGTCAACAGCCCCTTCGGGGCGCGACGCACCGCCGCCCTGATTCCAGCAGCAAAGAACCCGCTGCGCTCAGCGACCCCTGCGCCGAGCATCACAAGGAGCACATACCCCAATGGGTGAAAGTGCGTGAAGGTTTTCGGCATATCGACCCAGAGTCGCGCGACATTCTCTGGCGCAAGCAGGCTCGCAGCATAGACCAGCGTCGGCGCACCGGAGTCATCGCGCAGCACAGGGTGGGCAGCCGAGACGCCAAGCCACGCAGAAATCACCGAAATAGCGACCAGACCGATAATTAAGTAACCAAACAGAAAGACTGGATCTGGCAGGCGATTGCCAACCCGCTCAATGGCGCCCAAGATTCCGCGCTGCTGCTCTGCCACTGCGTCACTGCTCATCGGCTACTCCCCGCTCATTTCTTGGTGAGCCTAGCACGATGCTCGTAAGACGTGGCCCCTGAATCGTTGGACTTAGCTCACCGAGCGCTCGTTTAACTCAATGACGCTACGAAGGACGTGATTAATGTCGAGCTTGGGGCCTTTTAAACATCGCGCTCTGGGATGTTCGAAGGATTGACTCCCGAACAGGATGAGTTGGCGATCCTCATCCCGATCGAGCCAGGGAGAGACCTCATCAAACCAGCGATCTATAACCAATAGATCAATCGCCGCTCCCTGCTCACGAAGAATCTGCTTGGCAGCCTCCATTGAGGCTGCTTGAGTCACGACCATGCCCTGCGCTCTGAAGAGCTCCGCGATTACTTCACCCTGAACGGGCAGCGCAAAATGCACCAATGCAAGCTGAGGATTTCCCTGTTCGAGCAGCTGTGCCATCGGCTTTCGATCAAGGGCTGATTCAACCAGTGCCTCCATGTCTTGCAGGTGATCTGAAACATATTGCTCGTAGCGACGAATCGCCTCCAGGCGCTCGCCGGCAACAATCAAATTCTCTTCCAACATCACCGCGATGAGCTCGGCGTACCCCTTGGTTGTGGAGATGATGTTTTGCAGCGCGAGCAGCAGTCGCTTGTGCTCTTTGGCGGTATCGCGCTCGGAGAGATCCGGCTCGATAGCCGGCATCAACCCTACCAACACGCCGTCATCGCCAAGGTCCCACACCCAGGTCTCGAGACGCTGCTCACCAACCAGCACGTGAAGCGGCTCCGAGGAATCATCTAGGTAATGGACAAGCTGGTCGCTAAGGGTCGCATCCAGCGCGAGGAGCACATCGAATGCATCATTCATGTGTACCCTTTGCCGGTCGGCGTTAAGCCACTGGACTGCGAACGGCAACCGATCAATCAGTGATGGTATGTCAACGTTGGTCGTCAATGCTTTCTCTCAATGGGCACTCAAAGCCGGACTCATTCTACCGAACTCATTGGGTCTGCTGGTTTAATTCAATAGCCCGTAAGGCGCAGGTCGTCATAACTTCAGCAGCACATTCATCAAGATCAGATCGATTGAAGGGTTTCTCAATGACCCACCTAGCGGCGGCTGGTCTCACTTTGGGGTCTGCGGTGCAGATGACCCATTGAACGTCGGGTTCACTTGCGGACTTTTCAGCGATCCATGCTTCACTCGTAATATCGCCAAACCAACCATCGATCACGACGATGCTGGGCGTGTGCTCAGCCCATAAATCGCTGGCCTCCTCCAATGTGTGCGCGACGCGGACGCTCACGCCCCGGGATTCAAACCGCTCTGCGATGACCGAAGCGATGGCCGGATCATCGTCAACGATCAGGACATCGAGCGACGAAACGCTCTTTAAAAAATGCTCACTGGCT
>JBMTIF010000382.1:0-3082 GCA_049437045.1 Alphaproteobacteria bacterium
TTGGCCGCCCTGATGCTCGCAAGCGCTGGACTGGTTTTTTATCAAATTATCACCCCGCTTTGGCTCAATCAGTTTCAACGCAAGGCGCCTCCTTTCAATGACAGCCCCAATGGCGCAGCAACGCTTCTACTGGTCGCGATTGCCGAGGTACGCGGCCCGATCAGCATTCTTGAGCGCTCCATCATCGAGCGGCAGCTGACTTCGATCCTGTCCATTCATGCAGAAGCCACCATCAGCCTGGTTGATCGTGCCATTGATGCGATCAGCGTCGAAAATGATCCAGCAGCTGTCCTCGACGACGTCGCCCATGTCCTGAAACACAAAACCGTCAGCATCGAGCGGCAGCAGTACATCGCGATGGTCCAGCGTGTCGCGCGCGCCCACGATGGACCGACGCGTGACCAACAGGCCGAGATCGACAAGCTGGTCAGCCGGTTGAAAATCATCCACTGAACCCGCCGGCCTGTCGCGACCAAAGTTCCGCATAAAGACCATCCTGCTTGATCAAATCATCGTGCGAGCCTTCCTGAACAATGCGGCCTGCATCCATCACGAAAATCCGATCAGCGTGCTGAATGGTTGAAAGCCGGTGGGCGATGGTGATGACGGTCTTGTCGCCTGAAACAAGGGCCAACTGCTCTTGCAGCAACGCTTCGGTTTCACTGTCCAGCGCCGAGGTTGCTTCATCAAAAACCACGATGGGAGCATCCTTGAGCAGCACACGCGCCAAGGCAATCCGCTGGCGTTGTCCGCCCGATAGTTTCACACCGCGCTCACCCACGCGCGCGTCATAGCCCGCTCGTCCTTCATTGTCGCGGAGGTCCAGAATGAACTCATGCGCCCCTGCCCGCCGTGCGGCATCTTCAACAACGGCCTGATTGGCCTCAGGCTGGCCATAGCGAATGTTGTCCGCCACAGAGCGGTGCAACAGAGACGTATCCTGAGTGACCATGGCGATCTGCTGACGCAGCGAATTGCGGTTCACCCGGGCTATGTCCTGTCCATCAATCATCACCCGCCCCTGGTCGACGTCAAACAGCCGCAACAAAAGAGAGGTCAGGGACGTCTTGCCTGCACCGCTTGGCCCCACCAGCGCAATCTTCTCGCCCGGCTGGATTTCGAAACTCAAACCTTCGACGATGGGAGCATTTCCTTCATACCCGACACCCTCAAAACGAACCTGTCCCGCGGAAACAACCAGATCGGGCGCATTGGGTTCATCCACCATGTCCGGCGCCACCGCTATGGTGTCCAACGCCTCCTGCAGCGTTCCTGATTCTTCGGCAATCGAAGTTGTGATCCGCATCACCCAATGCGCCGTGTCGGTCACACGCAAACCGATGGGCAGCGCCACCGCAATCGCACCAGCAGAAGCCCAGCCCTTGGACCACAGCAGGATCGACACGCCAAACAACACCCCAATCAAAAGGTAGTTGAGCAGCATCAAGACGTTATCCATGAAGAAGAACCAGATGTTTGCTTCCTGTCGCAAGCGCGCATTCTCCCGCATAGTATCAATGACAACCTCGTCATCGACATCGTTCCGTGCAAAGAGCTGGACGGTCTGGGCGTTGGTGTAGGTGTCCACCAGAGCGCCGTTCATGGTCGATGCGGCCTCAAAAGCCACCTTGTTCTTGCGCTGTGCGATGGGATAGAGCAGCCCCACGCTGCCCGCGAAAAGCCCCATCCATAGGACCATGGGCACCATGAGCCATATGTTGACATAGGCCAGGACCCCCAGTGACACCAAAACCAAGGTACCCACGTAAAACACCTGATCGAGGTAGATGTGTAGCAAATCGTGCGTTGACTGACCGATCGCGTTGACCTTGGTGCCGATCCTTCCGGCAAATTCGTTCTGGAAGTAACGCCAACTCATCCCCTGCAAGTGCTTATGCATATGCCGCTTCATCAGCGTTACGAACTTGGCGTGAAACAGCGGCATCATCAGCGCGAGGAATACAACCTCCAGCAATACTGGAACGACAAAGGCAACAATCAGCACCGCAATGAACAGAACCAGCGGCCAGTCTGTCTGACCTTCCGAGGGCAGGACAAAGGTATCGATGGCTACAGCCACACCCAGTGGAATGATGGCCGAGGCCGTCGCCGACAGGATGGACACAAGCGGAAGCAGCGGCCCAATGATCCGGGTCTGCCCCAAAGCGTACCGAAGATGGGTGAACAGACGGTTTGGCGTCGGGCCGTCTGGCTTGGGCTGGTCGATGGTCAGCAGGCCGTCGTACCACTGCCATAACCGCCCAAGCAGGCTAGCGTGTCGCCGGGGCGAAGGTGAAGGCATGGAGCTCTCTTCTGTGATTGTCCGAAATGATCCCAGATCTGCGCTTAATTCGAGTTTTCATCGAGCAGGTCATCTGTGGTCAACCATTCCACTTCCGGCTTCTCACCCGCCAGTGCTGCAGGCGGACCAACATCAATGATACCGCGACCGTACTCATAGTTCTCACTGAGCTTGAAGCTTACGGGAACGCTCATCTCACCAATGGCGCGGTTAAAAAGCAGATTCAGCGTGAACCCGTCGCCATCCAGAACGTCCTGATTCAAATCGGAAATCACCAGTGTGTACTCCGGCGGTGCGATCTCAACCCCCTGACCGCTGCGCAGAGCCAAAGTACGGCGCGGCAGGAGTGTAACCAGACCGTAAACCTCTTTCATCGCATAGACGACCACACTGTCACCCGCATCAGACGTCAGACCGCGCAAGGTGACCCGGTTGCGCGTCCCATTGTCGAGCACGGCTTGCAGCACGAGCGCCCGTTCCCCCTGCACTTCAGATTCCTGCACACGGAAGACGAAGAAAGTCACACGGTCATTCAAGTCCGCTTGGTGCGCCCGAGCCAGCGGCGACAGGCCAAGCCCCGCAAGCACGCCAAACAGGGCCACCAGGAAAACAAACCGTCTCTCTCGCATCACAAGCCTCCCACAGCATGTTCGTGAAACAAGGCTCAAGCACTAAGACCAAGCCCCCAACGCCACAACACCTAAGCGCAGATTGACAAATCAGACCAGAGGTTCAGCTCGTCTGAACCTCTGCCCAACTGGCGAAGTTTAGGGTGTGCAG
>JBMTIF010000383.1:0-3080 GCA_049437045.1 Alphaproteobacteria bacterium
GGCGACAGGGGCGCCGATCCACTTGCGCGTGATCGGAACGCAGGCCGCGAAGCGGCCAAGTGCAGAGCGCGCCACCGGATGCTCCCTTACCACTTTTCCTTCCATGGCCGCAGATCCAGCTCATGGGTCCAGGCATCGCGCGGCTGCTTGTGCAGCATTACATAGTTGGCCGCGATATGATCGGGGTTGAGGATGGCATCCTGCTCACGCAGTTCATTCACCCGTGGTACGTTCTGCCGGATGAAGTTTGAATCGATGGCCCCGTCGATGATCGTATGCGCGACGTGGATATTCTTGGGCCCCAGTTCCCGCGCCATGGATTGCGCCAGAGCCTTGAGCCCGTGCTTGGCACCGGCAAAAGCGGCCATGCCGGGGCGGCCGCGGGTGCTGGCTGTTGCGCCGGTAAAAATAATGGTCCCGCGTTCCCGCTGCACCATGCGCCGCGCCGCTTCCCGACCCATAAGGAAGCCAGCAAAACACGCCATTTCCCAGACTTTGCGATAAACCCGAGAGGTCATTTCAGTGATGGGAAAGCTCACGTTGGCGCCAATGTTGAAGACCGCCACCTCCAGGGGGCCAACCTCAGTCTCGATCCGTTCGACCAGTGAGATCATTTCGTCTTCGTCCCGGGCATCACCGGGCATGGCCCGTGCATCATATCCCTCATCCCGGATTGATTGTGCCAGGGCTTCAAGCTGGTCCGCGTGACGCGCCCGACGGACAAGACAGGAGACCAGCCCCTCCCGCGCGAAAGCCCGACCCACGGCGCCGCCGGTGTCGTCACCTGCGCCAATCACCAAACAGGCTCCTTTGTCTGCCATTGCTGTTCTCCCTGTTCATTTGTTTTGTTCCCGTTAAGGTTCAGCTTTGCCGGGTCCGGGGGCAAGATCAAGCGCACAGAGCGCCTAAGCCTTCACAAGCGCGCTCAAAATCTGATAGTTGACACGTCAACGACATCAAACTGACCGCGTATCCAGATCGGCGCACAGGGGAGAAAACGAGAATGCGATTTGCAGGCAAGCATGCTGTACTCACGGGCGGTGCCTCCGGCATCGGCGCGGCTACTCTCGAAAAGTTGCAGGCGCAGGGCGCGCGCGTCACTGTGTTGGATCTGGCCCCTTGTGAGGCCGCCGATCACGCGTACCGGGTGAACATGGGCGATCTTGCATCGATCGACGCGGCTGTGGCTCGGATCGACGCGCCGGTGGACATGCTGTTCAACATCGCTGGTGTTCCGCCTCGGGATGATAATGGCGCGCTGGTGTTGGCTGTGAATCTGTTTGGTTTGCGTCATTTGACCGAGGCCTTGATGCCGTCCATGAGCGACGCGGCACCCATCGTCAATATGGCTTCCATGGCCGGGGCTGCATGGGGGCAGAACATCGAAGAGGTCAAAACCCTGCTCGCCATGGAAAACAGTACGCCCGGCGAAGATGCTTTGGCTGCGCTCAACATCGACGCAACCCGAGCCTATAATTTGTCCAAGGAAGCCGTGATTGTCTGGACCATACAGCAGACGGCTTTGGGGTTGCCGCGCGGCATTCGGATGAATTCTGTCTGTCCGGCTGCGGTGTCAACCGGCATTCTGGATGACTTCAAAGCCGCCTTTGGCCCTCAGGTCGCGGCAGCGATCGAGCGCGCAGGACGCCCGTCTGCCCCTGATGAAGTCGCCGATCTGGCGCTGTTCCTTGCTTCTGATGAAAGCCGTTGGATCAAGGGCGGGGAGTACAAGATTGATGGCGGTATCGGTTCATTCCGCGTGGCGGCAACGATGGGATTGCTTGAAGGATGAGCGCGCATCACAGCGGGTCGGGCCGGGTAAGCCCGGCGGTTCACCCTGACCTCGCTGCCCACGCAGCGCGCTTCAGTCCCAAAATCGTCCAAACCGGCCAGCGTACCCACACCCTGATTGGCTACAACATAGCGAACGTCTCCGTCATAGACGCGCCCGAAGGGCTCATTTTGGTCGATGCCATGGCGCAGGAGAATGATGCCCGCCGCGCACGTGCTGACATTCAGGCGCGCTTTCCGGACAAGACCATCAAGGCCGTCATCTATACGCATTTCCACAACGATCACGTCAACGGCGTCGAAGGCTTTGTCAGCGCCGAAGACGTTGCCAGCGGCGGCGTGGCGGTCTGGGCCCACGCCGATCTGATGCATTTCATCACCGAGGTTTCCGCCGGAACCGGGCCAATCATGGGGCGTCGCGCCAGCTATACCTTTGGTGCCGCTTTGCCTCGGGGGGAGGAGGGCTTCGTCCATGCCGGGTTGGGGCTGCCGCACAACCCCGGTCCCCGCGGCTTCATTGCGCCAACGCGCACCGTATCAGAGCGCACCGGCGTCAACATGTGCGGGTTGAGCCTTGAGTTGATCCCCATTCCGTCTGAAACCGACGACATGCTAGGGGTCTATTTGCCTGATGAGGAGATTTTCCTGACCGGCGACTGCATTCAGGGTGAGAACTACCCCAACCTCTACACTTTGCGCGGAACGCCTTATCGCGACCCCATGCAGTGGGTTCGCACCCTTGACTGGATCCGACACGACCTGCGCCCCCGTGCTGTCGTGCCTCACCACGGTCATCCGCTTACTGAACCGGATGCCATCGACGACGTCCTGACCGCTTACCGCGATGCCATTCAGTTCACTCATGACCAGACCGTGCGCTTCATCAATCAGGGGTACGGCCCCCAGGAAATCGCACGCCGGCTGGAAATGCCGCCACACTTGGCCGCGCATCCGTGGCTGGGTGAGTTCTACGGTACGCTCCGCCACTGCATTCCGGCGATTTTCGTGGGAAAGATCGGCTGGTTCGCGGGTGATCCTGTGGACCTTGACCCCTTGCCCAAGCCCGAGCGTGCAGCGCGCATGGTTCGTCTGATGGGGGGTGTCGAGGCAGTTCGTGCTGAGGCTGAAACAGCGATGGACGCGGGCGACTATCTTTGGGCTGCGGAGATGCTGGCCTATCTTGTCACTCTTGCCCCGGATCAGGTGGACATTCGAGCGGCGAGGGCAGAGGCCTTGCGCGGCTGGTCCTATGCCCAGTCCAACCCCAATTGGCGCAACTGGGGTTTATA
>JBMTIF010000384.1:0-3069 GCA_049437045.1 Alphaproteobacteria bacterium
ACCCTGGATCAGGAACTAGCCCCTCAGCCCGTCAAGGTCAAGCCGGCCCTTGGCCGGTGCTTCGCAGCCTTGACGGGCTACACCCCAATCTCGCCGATGGGCAGAGGTTCAGATCCTCTGAACCTCTGTTTTAAGGGTAGACGGAGGCGATAGCCGACGAGGCCCTGCGCGTGCTTGGAGCGAAAGGGCGCAGCCCTTGAGTGGAAAGCGCGCCACCAATTGCTTCCGAGCAAACCTCGCTCTAGATTTGCCGTCATCATCTTTCAAAAAGGCGCAGTCCCATGTCTGATCCCACAAAACACAGCCAACACGGTACCCCAACCGGCAGCACCGAAATCATGGATCAGGCTTGGCGCAAAGAAGAGGTCGCTGGCTCGGCCTATGAGTTGACCTATGCAGGCACCTTGTCCTTCCTGCGTCGCCGCTATTCCCGTGACCTCGATGGGATCGATATCGCTGTTTCCGGCATTCCCTTTGATAGCGCGGTCACCAACCGGCCTGGCACACGCCTGGGGCCTCGCGGGGTGCGGGCGGCGTCCACGCAGCTGGCCGAACTCAACAGCTTTCCGTTCGGCTTTGACCCTTTTGATACCCTGCGCGTCGTCGACTATGGCGATTGCGCGGTTGATCCCCATACTCCCATGTCCGTTCCCGATACCATCGAACGCCACGCTCGCAGCATTCTGGAAACCGATACAGCCATGCTGACAATTGGCGGCGATCACTTTGTTGCCTATCCGTTGATCAAGGCTCACGCGGCAAAGCATGGCCCTGTCGCCCTGCTGCAGTTCGATGCCCACTGCGATACCTGGGCCAGTTCCGGGCCGCTGGATCACGGGACCATGTTCCTGTCGGCAGTAAACGAAGGTCTGATTGACGTGGATCACTCCATTCAGGTCGGTCTGCGCACCCATAACGATATCGATGTCGGCATGCAGGTGCTCAACGCGCCCTGGTTCCACCGTAACGGGATCGATGCCACGCTCGAGGCCATCCATGCCCGTGTTGGTGACCGGCCGGTCTATCTGAGCTTTGACATCGACGTACTCGATCCGGCCTTCGCGCCGGGCACAGGGACGCCGGTCAGCGGTGGCCTGGCAACGTGGCAGGCGCTGGAGCTGATCCGGGGCCTAGGTGCGCTGAACATGGTCGGCATGGATTTGGTCGAAGTTTCACCGCCTTTCGATCATGCTGAAATCACCTCTCTTGCCGCAGCCACTGTCGCCTATGATTGGCTGTGCGTCATGGCGCAACGGCGTCAGCAAGGGCTTTGGTAAAAGCAGGAGAGCCAGATCTATGAACATCGGTATCCTCATCTGCGGGCATTTCGTTGACGAAATCAAAGCCACCTACGGTACCTATCGCGACCTTTATGCCGAAATGCTGGGCGAGGGCTATCACTGCCATCCCTACTTTGTGGTCGACGGCGAGTTTCCTGCCTCGATCTCTGAGCAGGATGCCTGGCTGGTTTCAGGCTCGCGCTCGGGCGCCTATGAAGACCTGCCGTGGATCCCGCCACTTGAAGACTTTTTGCGTCAGGCCTACGCGGCCCAGATTCCCATCGTCGGCATCTGTTTCGGCCATCAGATTCTGGCCCAAGCCCTTGGTGGCAGGGTCGAGAAATTCTCCGGTGGCTGGTCCTTTGGTCCCGTCGAATACCGCTTCAAGGACGGCCCCAGCCAGACCATCGTCGCCGTGCATCAGGACCAGGTGACAGCCCTGCCCGAAGGGGCTCGTGTCATCGCTGAGACCGATTTTTGTGCTTTCGCCGGGCTGGCCTATACCGGCAAAGCCCTGAGTTTCCAGCCGCACCCGGAATTCAGCACCCAGTTCATCACCGACCTGACAGATGTCTACGCCGACCGCCTCACCCCGGATGTCCTCGCACAGGCCCGAGAGACCCTGCACAGGCCGCTGGATAACGATGTTATGGCCGGTCAGATCCGTGCCTTCCTGCACGATGCCGCAACCAAGGCACCGCCCGCATGACCGACCGGGCGAGCCACGGTTCAGTCCGCTTTGGCGGGGAACGTCTGGAGCCGCTGTTCCGCATCGGTCTCCAGCCGCTGGACCTGGCTGAGTGGTTTGAGCTGGATGACCAGCTGGACCACTACCGCGCTGAAAAGGACCGCCTAACGGCCACCAAAGGTGCGGCGGTGTTCCGCGAAGAACCCGGCACGACCCAAGCGCAAGCCGAAGTCAGGGCGCTGATCGAAGCCAACCTGCGCGACCATCACCCCCAGGTTGCTTTACCCAAGGACAGCGGCGGTCCCCCCATACTCGAGGCAGCGCGCATGGTGCAGGAAGACCTGCTTCTGCTGCGCCGGGACGACAGCGGTTGGCGGCTTGTCGCGGCGACCTTGCATTTCCCGTCGAGCTGGTCGCTGGCGGAGAAGTTCAGCCTGCCGCTTGACCAAATTCACGGCAACGTGCCCGAATTCGGCCCCGGCACCCGCAATGCGTCGCTGATGGCGCGCATCTTCGACGGGTTGAAAGTGGATCAGCCCGTCCAGCGCATGAACTGGAGTCTTTACCCCACAGCCACACTGCATCACCCCTATTCGGCCCGCAGTCGAGAGGCCAATCCTGATCGACACACGCTCGATGCCCAGTCCTTCATCCGTGTCGAGCGGCAGACCCTGCGCAAGCTGCCCCAAAGCGGTGATATTCTGTTTACTGTCCGCATCTATCTCGACCCGCTGGCACAACTGGCCA
This sequence comes from Alphaproteobacteria bacterium, assembly GCA_049437045.1. Lineage (GTDB taxonomy): Bacteria > Pseudomonadota > Alphaproteobacteria > UBA7985 > UBA7985 > UBA7985. The sequence continues at coordinate 2,716 of JBMTIF010000384.1, forward strand.
AACACCCCGGTGCGCTGGACCGGTTGCGCGAATATCTGCTCGCGCTGACCCCTGCTGAGCGGGACTACAAGGGGCTTCGCGCGTCTTTTGATGATGTCGTTGCCGTCATAGATGCCTTTAGAGCGGATGCGCCGTGACTGCTCTGCCGCAGGTTTTTCGAGACTGGTTCGCGAGCAAAGGCTGGCAGGCGCATGAGCACCAGTTGGCTATGCTCGCTGCCGCCCAAGCGGGGCAATCCGCGCTGCTGACCGCCCCAACCGGCGGGGGCAAGACCTTGGCGGGTTTTCTGCCGTCGCTGGTCGAGCTGTCCGGCCAGCCCGAGGTCGCCGGGTTGCACACGCTCTACATTTGTCC
>JBMTIF010000385.1:0-3065 GCA_049437045.1 Alphaproteobacteria bacterium
GCCGCTTCTTTGGGTTCCTGCCGTTGAGCAATCGGGAAAAAGCGCCGGTCAAGCCAACGCTCGATGATCCACGCCGGGACATTCACGCGCTGGACCGTTTGGTGCCGGAAGACCCGAGTAAGCCCTATGACATGAAGGAAGTCATTGATCGCATCATCGATGATCGCGAGTTCTTTGAAATCCAACCTGACTTTGCGCCAAACATCATCGTTGGTATGGCGCGGATGGATGGTTCTACCGTCGGTATCGTGGCTAATCAGCCTATGGAGCAAGCAGGTTGTCTGGACATTGAAGCCAGCCGCAAGGCTGCGCGGTTCATTCGCTTCTGTGATGCCTTCAACATCCCGGTGGTCACGCTGGTTGATGTTCCCGGTTTCCTGCCCGGTAAAGATCAGGAGCATGGTGGCATTATCAAGCACGGTGCCAAGCTGCTGTACGCCTATGCCGAATGCACGGTGCCAAAGGTCACGGTAATCACGCGCAAAGCCTATGGCGGTGCCTATGACGTCATGGCGTCCAAGCATTTGCGCGGTGACGCGAACTATGCCTGGCCTACGTCCGAGATTGCAGTGATGGGAGCCAAAGGTGCCGTGGAGATTATCTTCCGCAAGGAAGCAGGCGATCCTGAGCAGTTGCAGAAGCGAACCGACGAGTATCAGGACGCCTTTGCCAATCCGTTTGTCGCCGCAAAGCGGGGTTATATTGATGATGTCATCATGCCCCACGGTACGCGCCGTCGTATCATCCAATCGCTGGAAATGCTGAAGTCGAAACAGCTGGAAAACCCTTGGCGCAAGCACGGTAACATTCCGCTGTAATTGCCTGAGGACACTTTGCTTTTCGGATTTGAACGATCTCGCTATAAGGGCAGCAAACCGGATTCGGCCAAAGGGTAGCAAATGCTTCGACTAGGGATTTTCATCTCGGCTCTCATCGCTGTGTTTCTCACGGCGTTAAGCCTGATGCCGCGTTTTCTTAGTCCCAGTGTTTACCGTACGCAGGCGCTCATCGGATTGACCCGGGCGCTGGGTCAGCCGGTCGAGGCCGGTGGAGGCGCTGCTCTGACCTTTTTGCCTCGCCCCAAGTTGCAGCTTATCGACGTCCGTGTACGCGGTGACGGCATGGCGACAGACGAAATTCTGCTTTCTGCTGATGCCGCGACCTTTGACCTTTCTGGTCCGGCTCTGGCACGCGGGAAGTTCATGGTCGAAGCCGTCGAGCTGGATCGTCCTGTAATGAGCTTGTCCCGGGCTGCTGATCACTCTGTTACCTTTGGTGGATCGCCGCTGTTTACTGGTTTGACCGGTGCTACCAGTGAAACGTCATCACTGGATCGGCTGACGCTCAAAGGCGGTGAAATCTACTATTATGACGAGCCGTTTGAGCAGAATTTCCGCTTCGATATCGACGAGCTCGAGGTGCAACGTATCAGCGGTTATGCTTTTGAGGCCACGGGCACTCTCCTCGCGGAGCAGGAACCGCTAGACGTTGCCGTTTCCTTTGTGCCGAACTCGAATCCCGGCGGTGAAAGAGGTTTCAACATCGACGTAACCCGCGCCGACAAGTCCGTTATCAACCTGAGCGGTGCAATCGATGAGAAATTTGGCGAAACGCTTGTCATTCGAGAAGACCTCGATTGGAAGCTGACCGCTGAGAACTTCCAACACCCCTTGTTCGACCGGCTGGCCATTGCCGACGGTGAGGGCGTGAACCTCGAAGCACGGGTTCTCAGTGATCGCGAAGGTTACGACTTCCGCGGGCTGACACTGACACGCAGCAATGGGGAGCAAATGCGCGGCAACGCTCGGTTTGTCCCCGATGCCGAAACGCCCATGCTTGACCTTAACCTGACCGGTCGCGGGTTTGCCCTGAGTTCTTCTGCGGCCGACCTTCCGTTGCGAGACTGGACCGCTTTGCTGCCCGGTGCCGTGACTGATCTGGCCGGTCTGACCGTGGGTTTTGAGGTCAAGGCTCAGGATTTCCGCCTGCCCAATGGCGAGACAGTTGACCGGCTCAATACCAGTGGGACGTTGAGTGCAAACGATGGGCTGATGCTGACTGAGCTTAAAGGAAACACGTCAAGCGGCGTTGCCTTGGACCTTTCTACCCTTACCGTCCGCGGTCCGGATCAACTGGCTTTTGACGGCTATCTTGTCGCCGCCAATGCCGCACAGTTCGCGGAAGATGGCACCTTGGCGCAGTTGATCGGCTCCTTGGGTCGTCTGCAATTAGAAGGCGCTGTTGAGATGCAGGACCGCGGCCTGATCGTGTCGCAGGGGCAGGTCAAGACAGCGCAAGGCGAATTCAATGTCAGCGGCATGCCTTTCGCCCTTGATACGGCACAGGGTTTCGGTGCTGGTGGGATTGAGCTGGTGACTGATCAGCTGGACCTGAACGCGTGGACGCAATCGACAGACATGGCCGATGCGTCACTGGATCTGGCCGATCAGGGGCGGGCAATTGTTGATCGCATGAACGTGCTGCGGACCGAGACCCTAACGCTCATCGCGGAGCAAGCCAATCTTGGCGGTCGAATTCTGCGTGAGGTCGAGGCACGCTTTTCCAAAAACACTGACGGTGAGACGGACATAAGTGCATCGTTCACCGAAGACGACGGCACCCAATTTGAGGCCATTGGCAAGATCGCCGAAGACGGTGAAACGCTGTCCTATGGTCAGGTTGTGGTGACCTTGAATGACGAGCCACGGGCTGTTGAAAAAGCCATTGCACGATTTGCGCCCGATGCAAGCGATTTGGCGCTGTTGACCGACATCATCGATCGTCTGTCTATCGACGCAATGAGCATTCTGCGGACCGATCCTTCCCGACCGTGGGAGTTGATTTTGCGCAGTGGTGATACGGAACTTGGCAGCAGTGATGTTGATCAGAGCGGCAACCGGTTCTGGACCTTCCGCTCCAGCAGCGCCAGCGACCTGTTTCAAGCGCTGAACATTCCGTTTTCACCGCTAGAGGGTGTTGGTGATGTTGAGCTGACCGGTCGGCAAGCTGATGGGGAATTGGTGGGGGTTGGGCGTTTGTTGGGCGCACAGATCACCCTCAAGGAG
>JBMTIF010000386.1:0-3058 GCA_049437045.1 Alphaproteobacteria bacterium
AGAACGGCAATATTTTCATCCATACGGTTGATGTGGCGCGGCATCTGGTGCTGCCCATGGTGACCTTGGCTTCTATCTTCGTCGCGCTCTACTCGCGACTGTCGCGCGCGTCCATGATCGAGGTTCTTGGCTCGGACTACGTTCGCACCGCCAAAGCCAAAGGGCTGAAAACCGGGCAGGTCGTCTACAAGCACGCCCTCAAGAATGCCATTTCGCCGGTCATCACCCTTGCCGGCCTGCAGCTTTCCGCCATCGTATCCGGGGCCGTGCTGGTGGAGACCGTGTTCTCCTGGCCCGGTTTGGGCACGCTGGCCTTCCAATCCATTATCGCCCGAGATACGCCCGCCATTCTCGGCATTCTGTTTTTCTCATCGCTGGTCGTGATCGTGGGTAATCTGGTGACAGATCTCGCCTTGCGTCTCGTCGATCCGCGTGTGGGGAGCAAGAAGTAAATGACTGACAAGCCAAACACTGAAACCCCGCCAAAAGTCGACCTGATGCTCGAAGAACCAATCGAGAAAGCGCGTCATCCGTTTATGGAGGCGTGGGACATGTTCCGGCGCAATCAGGCCGCTTTGGTCGCGCTGGTGGTCCTGATCCTGATTATCATTGCGGCCATCATCGGCCCGGGCCTTTATGGTCGTGATCCGTTCGACATGGTGTGGGCACCGTTTACCCCGCCCATGCAAAATGGCGATTTCATCCTCGGCACTGATTATCTGGGGCGTGATTTGCTTGCCATGATTATCAGTGGCGCGCGCGTATCGATCATCATCGGGCTGGCGGCTGCCTTCGTGTCTGTGTTCATCGGTGTGACCATCGGTGCGTTGGCCGGGTACTACCGTGGTTGGGTCGAAGAAGTCCTCATGCGGATCACGGAGTTCTTTCAGGTGCTGCCAACACTCCTGTTCTCGATGGTGATTGTTGCCTTGTTCGGGGCCTCGCTGCCCATGATTACTTTTGCAATTGGTATTGTCAGCTGGACGGCAGTGGCAAGGATTACCCGTGCGGAATTCCTGCGCATTCGGGAGTTGGAGTACGTCACCGCGTCACGCGCCTCTGGCGCCCGCGATTTCAAGCTGATTTTCAGTGTTATCCTGCCCAACGCGCTGCCGCCTATCATCGTGCAGTCTGCGCTTATGGTCGGTTCAGCCATATTGTTCGAAGCGGGCTTGTCATTCCTCGGCCTAACCGATCCGAACGTGGTCAGCTGGGGGCAAATCATTGGCTCCAACCGACCCTACTTCCTCGACGCCAGCTTTACCGTAACGCTCCCAGGCGTGGCGATCTTTGTAACCATTCTGTGTATCTCGCTGGTCGGTGACGGCCTCAACGATGCACTGAATCCCAAGTTGAGGTCGCGCTGATGACGGAGCCTTTGCTGAAAGTCCAGAATCTGCGGGTTGAACTGACCACCCGCAACGGCACGGCGCCGGTGATTGATGATTTGTCATTCGAGCTGCATGCAGGAGAGAACATCAGCTTCGTGGGCGAGTCCGGCTGTGGGAAATCCATGACCGCGCTGGCGATCATGGGTTTGCTGCCCGAGGGCATTGGGCGGATCACCGCCGGGTCGATCATGTTTGACGGGCAGGAGCTGACCCAGCTCTCACCTGAGCGTCTGCGAAACATCCGCGGCAATGACATTTCGATGATTTTCCAGGAACCCATGACGTCCCTCAATCCGGTTTACACAATCGGTGAGCAAATCGTGGAAGTCCTGCTGGCGCACCAGAGCATTTCGCGGCAGGAAGCATGGTCGACGGCTGCTGACCTGCTGGACGCGGTGCGTATCCCCAAAGCTCGGGAGCGGCTCAAGGATTATCCCTTCCAGCTGTCAGGGGGACAGCGTCAGCGGGTGATGATCGCCATTGCCTTGGCCTGTAAGCCCAAGGTTCTGATCGCTGATGAACCAACAACGGCGCTGGACGTAACGGTTCAGGCGCAGATTTTCGATCTGCTGCGTGACTTGCGCAAGGAGACTGGTACGTCGATCATTCTCATCACCCACGATATGGGTGCGGTAGCGGAAATGGCTGAGCGGATGATTGTCATGTATGCGGGGCGGATCGCAGAAGTAGGCTCGGTTGACGACATCATCAGCACGCCGAAGCACCCCTATACCAAGGGGTTGATTTCCTGTGTTCCGCACGTTCTGGCAAGTGTTTCAGAAGACAAGCAACCGCTGACCGAAGTACCGGGAATCGTGCCATCGCTGCGGGAGTTCGGTAAGGACCAGTGCCTGTTCGCGTCGCGCTGTCAGCACCGCACCGACGAATGCCTTTCGGCGCGCCCCAAGCCAGTGAGTTTTGATCGAGCCCATGCGGCGGACTGTTGGCACGCGGGGTCACTGTGATGAGTGCAACACCTCTTTTGAATGTCGAGAACCTGACGGTTCGGTTTGCTGTTAATCGCAGCGGTTTGTTCAGCCCGCCAACCTATCTCTATGCGGTTGATGATGTCAGCTTTCACGTTAATCGGGGCGAGACGCTTGCGATTGTGGGCGAAAGTGGGTCCGGCAAGACTACGGCTGCACTGGCCGCCGCGCGACTGGTTTCCGCACACGAGGGGAAAGTCGTTCTGGATGGACAGGACGTGCTTCCGTTGGAAGGTGAAGATCTGCGCCAGATGCGGCAGAAGGTTCAGTTTATCTTTCAGGATCCTTATTCCAGCTTGAACCCGCGTCAGCGTGCCGAAGAAATCGTGCGCGAACCACTGCAGAGTCTGACCAGTAAAGGCGCGCCGGAGCAGCAGGAAATCGCGGATCGATTGTTTGCGCAAGTGGGCTTGCGGCCCGAGCAAAAACGCTTGTTTCCGCATCAATTCTCTGGCGGACAACGCCAGCGAATTGGTATTGCACGCGCCTTGGCCACCCAACCGGAGTTGGTCATTTGTGATGAGCCTGTTTCTGCCTTGGACGTGGCTGTTCAGGCGCAAATTCTGAACCTGCTTTCAACGTTGCAGGAAGAATTCGGGCTTACTTATCTGTTTATCAGTCACGACTTGGGCGTTGTGCAGCACATGTGTGATGCCGTGGCTGTGATGTATATGGGCAAGA
>JBMTIF010000387.1:0-3057 GCA_049437045.1 Alphaproteobacteria bacterium
ATCTATGCCACTTCCACGATGGCTTCAATTTCCACAGCAACGCCAAGCGGCAAAGCAGCTGCGGAAACGGCGGCGCGAGCGTGACGGCCTTTGTCGCCAAAAACGTCAACCATCAGGTCGGACGCGCCGTTTATCACTTTAGGCTGGTCGGTAAAGTCGGCAGTTGAGTTCACGAAACCGGTCAATTTCACCACCTGCACAACGCGATCAAGGTCGCCGTCCAGAGCCTTTTGCACTTGCGCGATAATGGCAAGACCGCAAAGCCGTGCAGCAGCAGCACCGTCCTCAACGCTGGTGTTTTCACCCAGCTTGCCAACAACAGGTTTGCCGTCAGCCAGCGAAACCTGCCCAGACACAAACAACAGATTGCCGGAGCGGGTGACAGGGACATAGTTGGCAACAGGGGCCGTAGCAGGCGGCAGAGTGATGTTCAGTTCGCTGAGGCGAGCGTCGATCGTTCCAGACATGGTCGAGTCCATTTCGGTTTGAGGGTGAATCGTTCCGAGATTGGTAATGCGGTCTGGCCCATTGCGCAAAAAAAAAGGAGACGCGAATTTCCGCGTCTCCAGTCGGCTGCAAGAAGAGCTATCAAACAATCAGAGGCCCACACTGAAAACTGCGCAACACCAAAGACAGGCGTAACCCCGCAACAGGGATGCCAACTTATGCGATTCGGCAAAAAAAATTATGCGACTTTTTGATAGGTTACTGAAATCGCGCATTTCTTTCTCTGGCCATGAAAATGAGACTTAAATTAGGGTCTGATGGAGTAAATATGTATTCTCAAATAAGGATAGGTAGTGAATTCCTAAATTGGGACTGGGCAGTGCGAAGCAAGCAACAGCTTGCAAATCACAGCTACGCTCTAAGTGGCTTGTCACACCGAAACAGCCGCTTTAGCTAGTCAACGGATCTGCGAGATATCGACGCTCACTGGCTGATTCGCGCCTGAACTGCATCTCCCTTTCGGGGGACTCGAGCGCGCCTGTGGGTGATTTGGCTGGGACTGGTGGTTCACCGCTGCTTTCCCGATTAGAAAGGACAAAGGAATGGCTCGAAACAAAATTGCACTCGTTTGTGCTGGAAATATCGGCGGAACGCTGGCTTTGCTCGCTGGCATGAAGGATCTTGGCGACGTTGTGTTGCTGGATCTTGCCGATGGTGTTGCCAAGGGAAAGGCGCTGGATATCGCCGAGGCGGCACCCGTTGAAGGTTTTGACGCGAGCATGATCGGTACGGCGGACTATTCCGACATTGCGGGTGCCGATGTTGTGATCGTCACCGCTGGCGTTGCTCGTAAGCCCGGCATGAGCCGCGATGACCTGTTGGGCATCAACGTCAAGGTCATGAACGCCGTTGGCGCAGGCATTAAAGAGCATGCACCGGACGCTTTTGTGATCTGTATCACCAATCCGCTGGATGCGATGGTGAAGGTACTGCAGGAAGCTTCAGGTTGTCCCGCGCACAAGGTTGTTGGAATGGCCGGCGTATTGGACAGCGCACGCTTCCGCCACTTCCTCGCTGATGAAATGAACGTATCGGTCGAAGACGTCTCAGCCTTCGTTCTGGGTGGTCATGGCGATACCATGGTGCCCGTGGTCAACTACACCACGGTCGCAGGTATTGATCTTCCAACCCTGACCAAGATGGGTTGGATCACGCAGGAGCGTGTGGACGCCATTGTTGACCGGACCCGCAAGGGTGGTGGTGAAATCGTTGCTCTTCTGGGCACGGGTTCGGCTTTTTACGCACCGGCATCCTCGGCAATTTCGATGGCAGAATCCTACCTTAAGGACAAAAAGAGACTTTTGCCTTGCGCGGCTAAGCTCAATGGCCAATATGGAGTGGACGATATGTATGTCGGTGTTCCTGTGATCATTGGTGCAGACGGTGTTGAGCGCATCGTTGAGTTGCCACTGACCGATCAGGAGACGGAAATGTTCAATCAATCCGTTGATGCAGTTAAGGGCCTGAACGATGCAGTAGCCGCTCTGGGCTAAAGTCGTTCCAAAGGTTAGCGTTTACGGAAAGCAGCGTCTGTTTCAGGGATGAAGTAACGCTGCTTTTCGTTTTTCAGATCCTTGGCTGACGGCGGTAACAACAGCCAAGGAACAAGCATGACCGCTTCTGCCGTCGTTCTATTTGCCCACCCCGCTGAAGAAGGCTCGCGTACCGGCGCCTTGATGGCGCGTCGGGTCGAGGCCATGACCAGCGTTACCGTTCGGCGTCTTTATGATCTCTATCCCGATTTCGATGTTCATGTTCAGCGTGAGAAAGAGGTCTGGGACACTGCAGACGTCATTGTCTTGCAGCACCCGTTCCACTGGTACTCCTGTCCATCTTTGTTGAGAGAGTACCTTGACGTGGTCCTCGAACACGGCTGGGCATACGGAAAAAATGGTTCAGCGCTAACAGGAAAATCACTTCAGTCGGTCATAACAACTGGCGGTGTTGAAAGTGCCTACTCCGCGTCCGGTCACAACAAGTTTACGATGACAGAACTGCTCCGCCCGTTTGAGGCGACGGCAAACCTGTGCGGGATGAGCTACGAGCCACCTTTGATCCTGCATAACGCCAATCACGTTTCCAGCGAAGTCAGAGAAGACTTTCTTAACGCTTACGAAAATCGTCTGTCGTCCCTGTTGGCGCGGCACTCTGCAGTTGCTGGAAAGGTAGCCTGATGACGTCTTCATTCCTGTTTCTCGCTACGCTTTTTCTCGCCGCAGCGGTGATTGCGGTACCGATCTCGCAAAGGCTTGGGCTTGGTTCCGTGCTGGGATATCTGATCGCAGGGGTCATCATCGCGCCTATTTTGGGCTGGTTGGGTGTCGATGCGGTTTCGATCTCGCACATCGCTGAATTTGGCGTGGTGATGATGCTGTTCCTTGTCGGGTTGGAGCTCGAACCGGCAAAGCTGTGGCGGCTCCGAGTACCAATCCTTGGTGTAGGTGGCGCGCAGGTTGGCATTACGGCGCTGGTCATGACGTTTGCGGGTATGGCCTTTGGTCTGGACTGGAAGATGGGTCTGGCTTTGGGTTTGGCTCTCGCGCTGTCCTC
>JBMTIF010000388.1:0-3056 GCA_049437045.1 Alphaproteobacteria bacterium
GCAGTGAAGAGCGGTTGATGTCCGATTCCTTGCCCAACCCCACAAGGCGCATGAGGTCGTCTTCGGCTTCTTCATCAATTACGTGGACAATATCATCCAGTGTCACAACACCGAGCAGCCGGCCCGTTTCTTCATCCGTGATCGGCGCAGAGGAAAAGCCGTATTGCCGGAAGGTATGGGCCAGCTCTTCCTGATCCAGCATGGGCGAAAACACACGCAGGTTACCACTGGCCACTCCCGTGAGTGGTTCCTGACGCCGGGTGCGCAGGACGTAGCTTACCGATACTGAGCCGACCGGTCTGTAGGCTTCGTCGACCAAATAGATGTCATAGAAATCATCCGGCAGATCCGGTTCAGCGCGCAGAAAATCGATTGTCTGACCAACGTCCCAATCCGCAGGCACCGTCACAAACTCACGCGCCATCAGACGGCCGGTTGAAAACTCCGGATAGCGCAGCGCATCTTCAGCGGCCCAACGCTTGGCCGCGGGCAGGGAGGACAGGATCTTTTGCTTGGCGGCTTCATCAAGGTCTTCGAGCAGGTCAATCGCGTCATCGGATTTCAGCTCAACAAGATTTTCGGAAATGACCTGATCGTCGAGGTGTTCGAGAACGTCTTCGAGGACGACGCCCTCTACTTCTACAAGGAGTTCAGCGGCCAGTTCGTCACCAAAGGCAAGCAAGACCGATGTCCGCTCGTCCCTGGACAGCCCTTCGAGCACGTCACCGAGGTCAGCCGGATGCAAGGCCAGAATTTCGTCATGCAACTCAGAAAGTTGATCGTTCCGAATGGCCTCAACCAGCCGCTGCAGCAGGTTTTCGGCAGGAGACGTACTTGCATCATTCGAAAAGGAAAGGGTTTGCGCCTGTTCGTTCATGAACGACCCCACTTTACCATGTTCGTATTGTTCGGATTAGCTCTAGGCTTTGTCTGCTCTAGGATGGTGCGGCCGAGAAGACTCGAACTTCCACGGCCCAAGGGCCACAACGACCTCAACGTTGCGCGTCTACCAATTCCGCCACGGCCGCACATCTGCTAGGAGCTAGAACTGTGGAATAACCGCTTTAATGATGAGGTGCAAGACGGATGAGCCCTGCGGAGCCAATGCAAAACCGCGTGTCTGGCGAAGATAAAACGCAGGGACAGTCTTCATCCTTTCGATTTTCGTCCGAACAGGTTGAGTACTCAGTTGCTCTTTCTGAGATGGACGCGCAGGTCGCCAAAATCGCCGCTGGCGCTGTGCAGGAGCAGCTTTGGTTTCTAGAGCATCCCCCGCTTTATACCCGGGGGACATCGGCCAAGGACGAAGATCTCATCAATCCGGGCGCGTTTCCGGTCTTTGAAGCTGGTCGTGGCGGGGAGTTTACCTATCACGGTCCGGGCCAGCGGGTTGTTTATGTCATGCTTGATCTTAGCCGAAGAGGACGTGATATCCGCGCCTTTGTGCAGTCGCTCGAAGGCTGGATTATTGCGGCTTTATCTGAATTTGGTCTGGAAGCGGGGATTCGGGATGGACGCATTGGCGTCTGGGTCAACACGCGCGATGGGCGCGAGGCCAAGATTGCTGCTATCGGCATTCGGGTGAGGAAATGGGTCAGTTTTCATGGCATTTCCCTGAACGTCGAACCGGATTTGAGCCATTTTGGTGGCATAGTCCCCTGCGGCATCCGCGACTATGGCGTTACTTCGCTGGCTGATCTTGGGTTAGAGGTCAGCATGGAGGAAGTCGACGCTGCCTTGATGAAACATGCACCGGAATATCTGAACCTGTGAGCCTGCCTCCACTGAAAAACGTCAAAAAAGCTTACGTCTACATGATTCGTCGGCATCATTTGCTGGTGCATGAGCATGTTGATTATCCCGAGATGCCTTTGGCTTTACAGGGCGGTACACTGGAGCCCGGAGAACTGCCCAATCTTGCGGTCCGTCGGGAGGCTGAGGAAGAAACCGGGTTGCCGGGCGGATTCGGTCACATGCGGTTCATCGGTAAGGACGTGCAGGTTCACGTTGGCCATCGAATGAAGATGGATCGCTGGTTTTATCTGAGCTTTCCCAAGGTACCTTTGCCTCAATCCTGGGAGAGCTGGGAAATGACGCCCTCGGACTGGCATGAGCCTGTCTTGATTCGCTGGTTTTGGTTGCCTCTGAGCGAAATGCCGGAACGGAGCTGGAACCGTGTTCTGCGCCAATACATGCGCCGCCGTGGTCTTGCGTAACCCGTCCCCCACTCTTATTTCGTTTCTATGTCAGATCGTACACCCCGACCTTCTTACTCCGAACTAGCAGCAGCGCGTGGGCGGGGCGGCGATTTTCTCGCGCCCGGTGCCCTTCGCAGCGCGCGGCCTCAACCGTCCATTCAAAGCAGGGAGGCCGGCGTGTCATTCTTTGTTGAAATCGCCCGTTTTGCCGTCAAAAGCCTGATTGTCGTTGCCATGATCTTTCTGGCGACTCTGGCCATCATGGCCGCGTTCGTGGTTGGCGGGAGTGGTGACGGCGGCGGTGACGGGTTTTCGGATGATAACTACAGTCAGGCCGAAAGCTTCACGCGGGTTGTTCGCGGGGAGTTAAACGAAGATGAAAACAACAAACTCGCCATTGTGCCGGTAACGGGTCTGATCGACAGCCTTTCCACGACAGATACCAATCCAGCGGGCTGGTTCAGCAATGATTTCGTGACCTACGGCTATAGCGTCAAAGAGATGCTGGCCGATCTTGCGGAAGATGAGAGCATCAAAGGCGTTCTGCTGCTGATGAACACACCCGGTGGGACGATCAATGGCTCCAAGGCGATTGCCGATGGAGTCAGTGCCTATCAGGAAGCGACGGGCAAACCGGTTTACGCCTATGTTCAGTCCATTTCGGCTTCGGGTGGCATGTGGTCGATGGCCGGAGCAGATTGGATTATTGCCGACGAGGGTTCGTTGGTGGGGTCGATTGGCGTGATTTTGGGGAACCTGCTGTACTACGATGACCCGGTTGCGGTTGATCAAGGCATACTATTCGGCGGTGTCGAAACCCGAGGTATGGGCGCAGCCGACCGTCGGCCGCTGGGTACT
>JBMTIF010000389.1:0-3049 GCA_049437045.1 Alphaproteobacteria bacterium
CTACCTTTGCCAGCCAGATACGTCACAGCGGCCTTCGTGAGCGGCGGAGTGGTATCGACCAGCAAGGGACTCTGACCGGCGAGGACTTCGACCCTGTTGTTACCAACACGGTCTTCAAGGTGAACGAGACGCAGCAGATCCCACTGTTCCTCAAGCTTCGCAGCAATCCGTTGGGCTTGGCGCTCTGCCTTTCTTACAGACTTGGTCCTGAGGGAAAGCACGACCTTTGGTGAGCCGTAGAATCTCTGAACGTCCTTTGGGACCCGCCTACCGAAATAGAAGATCCCTCGCTTCGCATAGACGAAAGCAGGGCAAATGACCGACCGCATGACCTACCGTCTCCCCAGGCAACACGTGAAAAAGTGTTTGGAAACAGCGCATTATCTATAGATTTCTGAGGAAAAGTGGTGCTGGTAAGGTGACTCGAACACCCGACCCACGCATTACGAATGCGTTGCTCTACCAACTGAGCTATACCAGCACGAACTTCAAAAAGACCAACCTTGGTGCGTTGGCCACAATGAGCGCTTAGATACCCGAAAAGGCTGGTTTCAATCAAGCGACTGATTGCACTTAGTTTATTTTACCAGCGCGCGGCAGGGTTACGACAAACTGGCAGCCTCCGACGTGGTTGGTAAGTCGGATGCTTCCCCCATGCACCTCGGCAAGGGTTTTTACCAGTGAAAGACCAAGCCCCGTTCCGCCACCTTCTCGGTCAGTGGTGAAAAACGGGTCAAAAATTCGTCCAGCATTGGCAGCAGACATGCCGGGACCATGATCGGTCACCGTCAATCGAACCATCGAGTCAGTCGCGCTCACTTCGATTTCCGGCGAAGCCTTTCCGTGCAGCAGAGCGTTGTCGATCAGATTACGTATGATCGAGGCCAAGTTGTCGGCATCAATTGCTACCCGCAATTCGCCTTGCTCCAACAGGCCGTTCATGGTGATTTCGGCTCCACCGTCCTCATAGACCTCTTTCAACGCCTGCAAGAAGCCAATCAAGTCCGTCACACCGCCCGGTTCCGGTTGCATGACATCCGCCCGGGCCAGTTCGAGCAATCGCGTGACCAGGCGGGATAGCCGGTCGCTGTCTGCGGCGATATTGGCGAGAAAGCGTTCACGCCGGTCTTCGTCCATCGAGCCTGCATGGTCGCGCAGCAACTCGACTGCTCCCTGAATGGACGTCAATGGTGTCTTGAACTCGTGGCTTACCTTAGCCGCGAAGTCGCTGATGTATTCAGCCCGCGCCATCAAGGAACTGGCCATTGCTGATACCGATTCCGACAATTCGGCGATCTCTGCCGTTACAGGGTGCTCAAGTGGCTCGATTCCGCCCCGTCGCCCCTGCACCACCTGTTTGGACTGTCTCACCAACCGCGAAACGGGGCCGGAAATGGTTGCGCCCATGAACAGCGAAACCAGCGCCGCTACAAAGATCAGAAAGGCAGAAGCCAGAAAAAGCACGCGGGTTTTGCCGCGCAAAGCCTCTCGCAGGGTCGCAGGGGTCCGGCCCAACAGAACAGCACCCACCACCTGATTTTCTATGATGATCGGCGCGGCGACATAGACCCTGATGCCACTGGAACGCTCAAAAGCGTTAAAGCGCCGGTTGCTCTCCGCCATTTCCTGCTTTTGCCGCAAGATCGAGATGGTATCGCCTTTCAAGGCCTGAGCGACCTCTGGCAGATGCCGTAGGCTGAGCCCCTCGTTGGTGGTGGTGGAAGAAACAATAATCCCTTGATGATCGACAACGCGGATGGAAGACAGCGTCACGTAGTGCGCCTCCATCAAAACGGTCCAGATGTCCAAGCCGGCATCCTTGGCCAACCAATGCGGCTGGGTGTCCGTCTCTTGCGGCGGTCCGGGTGGCGGCAACAAGGGGTCGCGGGCCAAATCAAGTTTCGGTGGACGAGGCTGCCAAGGAACGTTGGGGTCGATTTCTACAACAAACTCTTCGGCCACCGGGTGGGACAGCTCCGCGTACTCCAGTCGGGGCGCTTTGTTGCGATGCAAAGCCGCGCGAAAGGATGCAGCGACGAAAGCTGCCTGAGACTGCAATCCTGTCTCCGTCTGACGGATCAACGCTGACTCATAGAGCCGCATCGCGAATATCCCGCTCAAAGGCGCTATCAGAAGGATCAGATTGACGGCGAGTAGCAGGGTGGAAAGCCGCGGCCGACCAAACAGCCTGTGCCGCCACCGCACAGGCGAGGCAGGCACCATAGCCGACGCAACCGGCGTTGGTTTTTCGCTCGGCTTTGGGGCGGGACTATCGCTCAACACGCCCCCAGTTTGTAGCCAATGCCGTGAACCGTCTCCACGGGTTCTGCGCCGATATCAAGAAACTTCTTGCGCACGCGGCGCACGTGACTGTCGATGGTTCGGTCTGAAACGATGCGGGACAGCTCGTAAGCGTTACTCATAAGATCATCGCGGGAATAAACCTTACCGGGCCGTTGCATCAGCGTCCGCAGGATGCCGAACTCGGTCAAGGTCAGGACCACTTGCGTGTCGTCCCATTGACCGGTGAAATCATCGAGATTCAGAGACAGGCGTCCATGCTGCATGGTTGCTGTCCCTTCCTCGCTTCGGGTTTTGGGTTGATCGTCAAACCGGCGTAAGACCGCCTTGACCCGAGCAACGAGTTCGCGGGGCGAAAATGGCTTGGTGATATAATCATCCCCGCCCAATTCGAGCCCCAGAATGCGGTCGATTTCATCGTCGCGAGAGGAAAGAAAGATGATCGGTGTCTTGTCGGTCTGGCGAATGCGACGGCAAACCTCGGTCCCATCCAGCTCAGGCATGGTGATATCAAGAACCAGCAAATCTGGCTTCTCGACTTCAAAGCGCTCCAGCGCTTCGGCACCGTCTTTTGCTTCCACCGTGGAAAAACCTTCACGGTCGAGCGCAAACTGAACCACCTCGCGAATATGCGGATCATCATCAACTACTAGAATACGGCTCATGGCATCCCCGTCTGCTGAAACTGTGGGGTGAGACTAAGCGGGTGGGCGCTGGAAAGGAAGAGACTGCACAACCTTTCCTTTTC
>JBMTIF010000390.1:0-3044 GCA_049437045.1 Alphaproteobacteria bacterium
TCATGTTCTTGACGTAGTCGGCGTGGCCCGGGCAATCGACGTGCGCGTAGTGACGGTTGTTGGTCTCGTATTCCACGTGTGCGGTGGAAATCGTGATACCGCGTGCCTTTTCCTCTGGTGCCTTGTCGATCTCGTCGAAGGCAACAGCAGCAGAACCGTAGGCCTCAGCCATCACCTTGGTGATCGCTGCGGTCAGAGTGGTCTTGCCGTGGTCAACGTGGCCAATGGTGCCAACGTTCACGTGAGGTTTATTACGCTCAAATTTTTCCTTAGCCATGGGTCCTTATCCCTTTGTTCCCGTGGTTTCTGTCCTAAGTCCGGGCCGGGACGCTACTGCGCCCCCACCCTTCTTGATTGGGGTAGCCCGAAATCAGGCCAGCTTCGCCACAACTTCCTCGGCTACAGCCTTTGGCACCGGCTCGTAGCGTTCGAATTGCATGGTGAATTGTGCACGTCCCGAAGACATGGAACGCAGTGTGTTGATGTAGCCGAACATGTTCGCCAGCGGCACCAACGCGTTGATTTGAGTGACGCCGCCGGTCTGTGCTTCAGAGCCCAGAACCATGCCGCGACGAGAGTTCAAGTCGCCAATGATGTCGCCCATGTAATCTTCAGGGGTAACAACTTCGACCTTCATCATAGGCTCGAGCAGTTGCACGCCAGCCATTGGAATGGCTTCGCGGAAACATGCGCGGGCTGCGATTTCGAAAGCGCCAACGGAGGAGTCAACGTCGTGCGTCTTACCGTCAACGAGCTCTACGCGCCAATCGATCAGTGGGAAGCCTGCCAGCGTACCGGCGCTTGACTGATCTCTGAAGCCTTTCTCGACACCCGGGATGTATTCCTTTGGTACGGAACCGCCGACGATCTTGGACTCAAAGCCAAAACCTTCGCCAGCTTCGTTCGGCTCGATCACAACAGAAATCTGTGCGAACTGACCGGAACCACCGGACTGCTTCTTGTGGGTGTAGGTGTGCTCGATGCGCTTGGTGATGCTCTCGCGGTAAGCCACCTGCGGCGCACCAACGTTAGCTTCGACCTTGAATTCACGCTTCATGCGGTCAACCAGAATGTCGAGGTGCAGTTCGCCCATACCAGCGATAATGGTCTGGCCGCTTTCCTCGTCGGTGTTGACGCGGAAAGATGGGTCTTCCGCAGCCAGCTTACCCAGCGCGATGCCCAGCTTTTCCTGGTCGCCCTTGGTCTTTGGCTCGATGGCCAGCTCGATTACAGGCTCTGGGAACTGCATTGGGTCGAGAACCACAGGCTTGAACTGGTCACACAGCGTTTCGCCGGTGATTACGTCCTTCAGGCCCACGAACGCAACGATGTCGCCGGTACCGCAGGAGTCAACGTCCTTGGAGTCCCGTGCGTGCATCTCAACGATACGACCAAGGCGCTCTTTACGCTCCTTGTTCGAGTTCATCACGGTGTCGCCCTTGTTCACGCGACCGGAGTAAACCCGTGCGAAGGTAAAGGTACCATGCTGCGTCGCCATCAGCTTGAAAGCCAGCGCTGCAAACGGCTCGTCGTCAGACGGAGCGCGCATGATTTCTTCTTCAGAGTCGCGGACGCCCTGACCTTTAACGGCTGGAACTTCAACCGGAGACGGCAGGAAGTCGACGATTGCGTCGAGCAGGGTCTGTACGCCCTTGTTCTTAAACGCAGAACCACCGAACACAGGGAAGAAGTCGCGTGCGATGGTACCCTTGCGGATCAGCGCCTTGATGGTTGCCTCGTCTGGCTCTTCACCTTCGAGGTACTTTTCCATCACGTCTTCGTCCTGCTCGACGATGGTCTCGAGCATCTTTTCGCGGTACTCATTCGCCTGATCAACGAGGTCTTCAGGGATGTCGATGACGTCGTAGTCAGCGCCCATGGACTCGTCGTTCCAGACGATACCCTTCATCTTGATCAGATCGACCATACCCTTGAGCTCATGCTCCCAACCGATCTGCAGCTGACAGATCAGCGCGGTAGCGCCCAGGCGGTCTTCAATCGTCTTAGCAGACTTCAGGAAGTCAGCGCCCAGACGGTCGAGCTTGTTCATGAAACAAATCCGAGGAACGCCGTAGCGATCCGCCTGACGCCAAACAGTCTCGGACTGCGGCTGCACGCCAGCAACGCCTTCGAATACAGCAACAGCACCATCAAGAACCTTCAGGGAGCGCTCAACTTCAATGGTGAAGTCCACGTGGCCCGGGGTATCAATGATGTTAATGCGGTGGTCACCCCAAAACGCCGTGGTCGCAGCGGACGTAATGGTAATGCCGCGCTCCTGCTCCTGCTCCATCCAGTCCATCGTCGCAGCACCATCGTGCACTTCGCCGATCTTGTGGGACTTGCCTGTGTAGTACAGGACGCGTTCAGTGGTTGTCGTCTTGCCCGCATCAATGTGCGCCATGATGCCGACGTTACGGTAAAGTTCTAAAGGAGTAGTGCGTGCCATAGTGGCCATTCCTTATCAATTGACTGCGGCGAGTGGGGTTCACCCAGCCATTAAAGATTACCAGCGATAGTGCGAGAACGCCTTGTTGGCTTCAGCCATACGGTGCGTGTCTTCGCGCTTCTTGATGGCCGCGCCGCGGGAGCTTGCTGCATCGAGAAGCTCGTTTGCCAGACGGTCGGTCATCGTGTTTTCAGAACGGTTGCGGGAAGCACCGATGAGCCAACGGATCGCCAGCGCCTGAGCGCGCTCACTGCGGACTTCAACCGGAACCTGGTAGGTTGCACCACCAACTCGGCGGGAACGAACCTCAACCTGCGGACGGACGTTTTCCAGTGCTTCGTGGAAAACCTGCACACCTTCTTGACCTGTGCGGCCAGAGATGCGGTCGAATGCACCATAAACGATCTTCTCGGCAGCAGACTTTTTGCCATCGATCATCAGAACGTTCATGAACTTCGTAACAATCGTATCCCCGAACTTTGGATCAGGGAGAACTTCACGTTTCTCGGCGCGGTGACGACGGGACATAGCGATGTTCCTGCAGTTTGGTCTCTTGAGGGGGCCCGGATGCTGCGAGCGACTGCCGCGCTTCCCA
>JBMTIF010000391.1:0-3041 GCA_049437045.1 Alphaproteobacteria bacterium
CGAGGAAGGTATCGGGCTTCCAGCCCATCTGCTCGGTCTGGTGGGGCTCGAACAGGTAAAGCTGAGGCGCGCCCAGAACCTTCTCACCGGGGTTATGCCCCCAAGCCTGCGCGATCATCCGACATTCCAGCGCGACCTGCGTGGTGTACATGTGGTCGGTGTTGTAGGGGTCGTACTTGGAATGGCTCATCATGAAGGTGGGCTGAACCTTGCGGATGATGTCTACCAGATCGTTCTTGTTCTCGCGGGTGAGTTCGAGCGGATAGTCGCCCAGGTCCATGGAAATCAGGTCGTGCACGCCCAACGCCTCACCGGCTGCTTCAGCCTCGGCCCGGCGCGCGTCCTTGACCGTCTGCAGGTCCATGTTCCCCTGCTTCCACAGCTTGGCGCTCTCACCGCGCTCGCCAAAGGACAGGCAGACCACGGTCACGTTGTACCCCAGCTCGGCATGCAGCGCGATGGCACCGCCACAGCGCCAGACGAAATCAGCAGCGTGCGCGCTGATCACCAGCGCGGTTTTCTTGTCACTCATAAGGTTCTCCCATGTCTTCAGGGTCCTCTCCCAACACAAAGTCGCTGGTTGGCGAGGATGTCACAGCGTCCAGCCGGTCGAGGTAATCGACCAGTTGTTCGAATTCTTCGGCGGTAAAAGCGTTGCGCATTGCCTCGGACCGGGCGCGCAGCGGGCCATAGTGCTCGTCCACCACGCGCTGACCTTCATCGGTCAGGCGCACGAAAATCTGGCGCTTGTCTTCTTCGCTTTTGACCAGCGAGACCCAGCCGCGATCCCGCAACTCCGGCAGCGCCCGGCTCACCAGCGACCGGTTCGCGCCCAGCAGTTCGGAGATGCCCTGGACGTTCTGTGTCCCCGCTTGGCGCAACCGCAACAGGATACGGAACTGAACCACGCTGAGATCGGAGGTCAGCGACAGCAGTTGATGGGTCTGGGTCTGAATGGCGTTGCCCAGGCGGAACAGGCGGCTGACGAGGTTGCGGCGCAGTTTGGCGCGCTGCTCGATAACCTTACCCTTGATGAGCCCTGCGGATATTTGATCTGACATGAATCTGAGTTCAGCTATTTTCCGTGACATGTCAACATATAAGGTCTTCTTACGGACTGCGAGAAGCGAAATATGTCGCGAAAAAAAAGGGTCGCTGCGGGACAGCGACCCTTAATTACGGCTTGGCCGTTAAGGGATCAGCTTACTGAACGCCGATTTCCTTGTAGTACTTCAGCGCACCTGGGTGCAGAGAAATACCGGAGCCCTGAAGCGTGCCACCGAACTGAGGGTCCAACGAAGCGGCCCAAGGTGCGGTGGAGGTTACGCTATCCACGTTCTCCCAGAAGGTCTTGGTGATCTTGTAAACCGTGTCTTCGGACACGTCAGCGTTCACAACAATACCAACGGCCGTGTTGAAGGTAGCAACAGGCTCTTCGTTCATCTGACCGGAGTACAGGCCAGTTGGGATGGTGTCGCGGTAGCGGTACTTACCCAGTGCCTTGTCAACGGACTCGCCGGTGTCGTCAGCTGGACCTACGAAACGAATTTCTTCGGTTTCGGTGATCTGCAGGAACGCACCACAAGGGTGGATACAACCACCAACGTACATGTCTACGGCACCATCAAGGAAAGCCTGGTAGCCGGTTACCCAGTTTGCGTCGATGGCTTCAAAGTCGCCTTCTTTCGCGTCGAGACCGGTGGAACCCTTCACGTAAGCATAAGCCGCGTTCCATGCACCGCCGCCCGTTGGGCCGAGGAACACGCTAGCGCCTTCGAGGTCGTCGAGGGTCTGAATGTCGCTATCCGCCCGTACGGTGAAGCTGTACTGACCGTAAGGGTACCACATGAGCAATTGCACATTGTCTGCGAGCGCAGGTGCTTCTTCCTGGTTGGCGTACATGGCTTTGCCACCCTTCATCAGGGCCCAAACCGTTGGTGCACTCATGGACATTTCGATGTTGCCGCGGCCTACCTCCATCATGTGGGCAGTTGCTGCACCACCGGCTGCGACTTCGATGTCGATGTCATCGAGGTTGCTGGAAACAATGTTAGCGAAAGTGGCCATCACGATTGCAGGCATCAGGTTAGCCGGCAGCGTAGCCATTTTCAGAGTTTCGGCGTGAGCCGCGCCTGAGGTCGCAAGGACAGCAGCCGTGGCGATTAATAATTTACGCATGTTTTCCTCCCAGAATCTTTTGCGTTAAACCGAACGTGACACTTCGAGATTATCGAAGTTGGGAGGCGTACCTCCCAAAAAGCGGTGCCCGATGATGAGGGCAACCGCGATTGCAAAGGCTGGCAGACAGATCCAATAGCTCGGAACCAGCAAAGCCAGGCCAACGACCACACGCGCGAGACGTTCAGGCGTAAACAGTTTATTACGCTCGAAACCAATGAGGGCCGAAGAAATCAACCAGATTGAAACGGTAAAGGCCAGAACAATCCATCCATAATCAATCCAGGACACAGTACTGAGATCAACCATCGCCTTGTGTTTTATAGGTTTATCCCCCAACCACACGAACACGGACTGCAGCTTGTAGAGCACCGCCGGGTGGTAAATGAACACGAAGGGAATCAGGAATCCGGCGATGGAAAGGCGTGATGCCTGCCACCCTGTTCGGATTGGATCCGCTTTGGCAATGGGTGCTGCCGCAAAGGCCGCGAGTGCCACCGGCGGTGTCACTGTGCTCATTACTGCAAAGAAAACCACGAACAGGTGCAGCGAGAGCGGCGGGACGGAAACGGCATCGATCCCTGAAGACAAGGCAATGACGATGATGAAGTACGTTGCCCCAGGCGGCAGTCCCATACCGAGAACGATAGCACCAAGCGCAATGACCACCATCACGACGAACAGCGGTCCATCAGCGATGGCCGTCAGTTCCTGTGCAAGACGGGTTGTGAAGCCCGAGTAACTCATCAAACCAATGATCAGGCCAATAATCGCAACGATGATGATGATCTTGGCCGACATGACGCCCGCTTCGACAAATGCCGTGTACAACCCCTTCCACGAACGAAAACGCGGGAACAGGA
>JBMTIF010000392.1:0-3041 GCA_049437045.1 Alphaproteobacteria bacterium
ATTTTGAGTTCTTTTTATTGACTATATTGTGGTTTTGAATGGAAAATTTTTCGATACTTCTTCCACTGCCTTGCGCAAGCACAGACCTGAATAACGGCACTAGCAACCCAGACAATTATACTTCTTACACTCACCTTGCTTGCTCCATGCACCAGTTTAGGCCTCGAGCTTCACGGGCTATGCCCGCTGCACAAGGCTAGGAGTTACTTACTGGTCGAGGAAGAGATGAGGCGAAACAAGGGGCAGCACAGCCTGCTAGCCCGAAACGCAGGAGGGTCACTGGGCAGAAGGGCTGCAACCATCGTCGTGGAGGCTTTGCCGTTGAATTGTTTAAAGGCTTCTTCAACTTAATGATACAGAGAGATTTGCGTTCATCTCAATGGATCGCTTAGCTCTCCAGTGTCATTGGCGCGCAGTGTTTAGGTTCAGGACTTCTCTTTACCGCGCCAAATGCTGAGCGCGAACAGAACCACACCTGCAATCATGAACGGAAGATTGATTATACCGCCAGGCGCAGTGCCCACTATTTCGATTGTCTTGTTCGTGCCGACCCAAAGCCGCATCGCGTATTCAAACGTGAACAGCACGTAGAGCAAAGGGATCAGCGACCGGTAACGGATCGCGGCAAGCAGGTAGATCAGGCCGATTATCAACTGAGACAGCCCCCACAGCCCGAAAACCCCGATTACCGTATCAGCCGCGTTGCTTGAGTAGGTATCGAGTGGAATGGACGCGATGCTTTGTGCGCCGCCATCATGGGCAAACAGATGGTGCTGACTGCGCCAAAGGGTCAGGGCTGTAAGTGCATAAAAGACATAGAGTGCGATCTTATGACCGGGAAAATGGTTGTCCAGTGACGTCGGAAATACACGTTGCAACAATGAAAAAATCTCCTCTTCGTTGGTTCACCAATGACGGAACGGCCTGCGTGCCGGCCACGAAGTCAGGGCATTTTGGACTTTAACCATTCCATACGGGTGCATCGATTTCCGGCAGCGGAGTCTTTCCAAGAATGGCATCGCTCAACTTTTCTGCGATCATGATTGTGGGTGAGTTGGTATTTCCGTTTGTCACCAACGGCATGATCGAGGCGTCGACAACGCGCAGGGCCCTGATACCGTGGACGCATCCACTGGCATCGGTCACTGCCATCCGGTCGGTGGCTCGCCCCATTTTTGCGGTTCCTGATAAATGCCATTGCGACGCAGTGTTGGTGTTCAAGAATTGATTAAGCTGTTCGTCGGTTTGAACGAGGCCTCCCGGAACGATCTCTTCGCCACACAACCCGTCAAAGGCAGACTGACGGACCAGATCCCGCACAATCTTAATACCCTTGAGCATCAGGTCGCGGTCTCGGGGGTCGTTATAGTAGTTCACAAGTATACTTGGTGACACCTTAGGGTCGGTGCTTTTCAACGTAATACGTCCCCGGCTGTGCGCTCGCATCAGACCAACATGGATTTGAAAGGCATGCTCTTGCAGCGGCGCCCAGGTTTCGTCATCTACCGCAATCGGCGACATCGTGAGTTGCAGATCCGGGTAGGCAGCCGATTGGTCTGACCTCAGGCATGCCGCAACATCGAAATGGTTGGAGGCGCAGATACCCTCATGCATCAACAGCCATTGAATGCCGGCCTTGATGCGCCCCAGAAATTTCGTGTCCGGCCATATTGAAACCGGCTGCAAGGCTCTGAATTTCAGGACAAAATCAGGATGATCGTTGAGGTTTTCGCCGACGCCGGGCAAGTCCGCCACCACGTCAATCCCCATCTCGTTCAGCAAATCGGCAGACCCAATCCCCGACAGCATCAGCAAATGCGGCGATCCGACCGCTCCTGCGCTCAGGATAACTTCGCTGCGCGCGCGCGCCGTTTGTGTCGCGTCATCCGCAAGGAATTGAACGCCGGTCGCCCGGCCTGCTTCGACGACGACTTTCTGGACATGGACGCCGGAAATAACCTTCAGGTTCGGGCGTGATTTCGCAGGGTCCAGGTAAGCGCGCGCGGTGCTCCAGCGCCGACCCTGATGGATGGAGCTGTCGAGAACACCAAACCCTTCCTGCTGATAGCCGCTCAGATCGTCCGAAACCGGGTGCCCGGCCTGTTTTCCGGCCTTCAGAAACGCTTGGGCCAGGGGGTTTTCTGCCTGCGGCCGGTGTACTTTCATTGGTCCGTCCGAGGCCCGATATTCATCACTGCCGCCCTCGTAGCTTTCCATTTTCCGGAAATAGGGCAACACATTGCGATAGCTCCATCCCTCACATCCGGACTGCGCCCAGCCATCATAATCCAGAGCGTGGCCACGAATGAAAACCATACCATTGATTGAGGAGGAGCCTCCTAACACCTTGCCGCGATCATGTTGCATGACACGACCGCCAAGCTGAGGTTCCGGTTCTCCCTGAAATGCCCAGTTGTATTTGGTGCTGGTCAGATTTGACAGGCAGGCCGCTGGCATATTGATCGTTAAAGCGCTGTCCTTTTCACCGGCCTCCAAAAGCAAGACAGAGTGCTTGCCGCATTCAGACAACCGGTTGGCCAGCACACAACCGGCAGAGCCCGCGCCCACGATGATGAAGTCATATTCCACGAGACCGCCTGCGTCGCTTTATCAAGATTGGGTGTACCTGCATTCAAATGTATGCGGTTCGGAATGACAAGCCATAGCCATGACCAATAGTCAGCAGCAGAGGCTGACTCATCGAACTTGTTTGAACAAAACGTTGCCCAGGATTCGGCATCGAGTGGCGGCACGGCACAGCGACAGGGCTGCGAGACGGTCAACTTCGGGGCTAAAGCGTGTGTTTGAGGGTGTCGGATGGCAAGCTGTGGCGTGGTGGGTCAATACCGACTAAAATCTGCGCATAAATGCGCGCGGAAGCGCGACGCCAAATCAATAAAATGCACTTTGCTGAGATCTCTTAGATCTTATGGTGCCCTGGAGATCAGATGGTTCTCATGCAAGGCACCAGCGTGCACCCTGATTTCAACGGTTTACGTGATGTTTGCTGTTCGGAGGGTAGACCAGCAGCGCTTCACTCG
>JBMTIF010000393.1:0-3039 GCA_049437045.1 Alphaproteobacteria bacterium
GGCGCTTGCTTCGGATCCTCGAAGAGCGGCGGTTTCGTCGGGTTGGCGGGCAATCCTACGTCGCTTTGAATCTGCGGGTCATGGCGGCGGCTAAAACCGATCTTGCTGATGCGATGGAGAGCGGAGAGTTCCGTGCTGATCTCTATTACAGGCTAAGCGCCTCGCACGTTCGGGTGCCGCCTGTGCGTGAGCGGGGTGCGGACCGCGTGGTTCTGTTTGAGCATTTTCTGGCTGAAAGCGAAGAAGCACCAGCGCTGCGCCCCGAGGATATGACGCAGATCCTGAGCTACGACTGGCCGGGTAACGTGCGCGAGATTCGGAACGTGGCCGGGCAGTTTGCGCTGGGACTGCCAATTCTGGCCGCTGATGAAGGTGTTGCGCCCGGCGAAGCGCTGCAGGATTTGGCGAGCCAAGTGGCAAATTTCGAGCGCAGCGTGCTGGAGAAGGAGCTGCATTTGGCGCAGGGTGATCTTAAGCAGGTAATGGAACGGCTGGGTTTGCCGCGAAAAACGCTGGCGGACAAACTCGCCAGATATAACCTGAGACGCGGTTAATCTTAATCTTCGAGCGTCTGTCTCGCGTCCCCCTTAACCAAGGGGGACAAGCCCCAAAGGGGCGCAGGGGGATGAAACGGAGGCGATAGCCGACCGGCGACAGGGTCGCCGACCCCTTGCGCGTGATCGGAACGCAGGCCGCGAAGCGGTCAAGTGCAGAGCGCGCCACCCAATGAGCTCCATGCAAACAGCCAAAAAAGGCCTTTGGGCGGAAATCCGCCAGTCTGTCACGGCCCTAAAGGCGGATTTCCGCCAGTTGTTGCAGATTTCTTGGCATCCAGACCCGGAAATAAGGTCGCAGGGTCTTTCCCATTGATCGGCCCTGGTTAGTTTCGGCACCAACGCCAAGGTGGGAGCTTGGCGTAATCTGTATCTCGAGGAGGAGTTACCCATGAAAAAGATCCTGACAGCCGGTATCGTAATGCTGGCAACCGCCGGAACAGCTTACGCAGCTTGTGACAGCGGCGAGCGCGTGGTGCGTTTCAGCCACGTTACGGCCAACTCTGGCCACCCAAAGGGCGAAGCAGCTGCTTTGCTTGCTGAGCGCGTGAATGCAGAAATGGACGGTCGTCTGTGCATGGAAGTGTTCCCGAACAGCCAGCTGTACAACGACAACAAGGTACTGGAAGCACTGGTGCTTGGTGATGTTGAATTGGCAGCACCATCGCTGTCCAAGTTCGAGCAGTTCACCCTGTCTTTCCGCGTTTTCGACCTGCCGTTCGTGTTCGCTGATGTTGCGGCTGTAGACCGCTTCCAGGCGTCCGCAACCGGTGAGGCTATGCTCGACAGCATGCAGGACAGTGGTCTTCAGGGCCTCGCGTTCTGGCACAACGGCATGAAGCAAATGTCTGCAAACAAGCCGCTGGTATCCCCGACGGATGCCGAAGGTCTGACTTTCCGCATTCAGACCTCTGATGTGATTGAAGCCTACATCAACCAGATTGGCGGCAACCCACAGAAGATGGCCTTTTCTGAAGTATACGGCGCGCTGCAGACTGGCGTTGTCGATGCACAGGAAAACACCTGGTCCAACATCTACACCAAGAAGTTCTTCGAAGTGCAGGATGGCGTGACTGAAACCAACCACGGCATCATCGACTACCTTGTTGTGACCTCGACTGAGTTCGTAGACAGCCTTGATGCGGCTGACCGCGACCAGCTGATGGGTATCATCAAAGACGTGACCATGGAGCGTAACGCTCTGGCTGAAGGCATCAACCAGGACAACCGCGCCAAGATCCTTGCTGAAGGTGGTGTGATCCGTGAGCTGAGCGCTGATGAGCGTGCGGCTTGGGTAAGCGCTATGGCTCCTGTTTGGGACCAGTTTGCTGATGGCATCGGTCAGGACATCATCGACGCAGCTGTAGCGTCCAACTAGTCCTGATCGCCCGACCGACAAAAAGGTTGGTCGGCTGCACATGACTGACCGGAGCAGGGGGCCTTGGTGGTCCCCTGTATCCCGATGTTTTCTGTGTTTTCCAATTTGGGGATTTGGCATGTTTCGCACCATCCGACGTGGGGTTGAATGGATCGAAGAATCCATCATGGCCTACATGCTCGCCGCCATGACCGCTGTCGCATTTTTTGCCGTGATTGTTCGCCGTTTCTTCGGTGGAGAAGTCTTTGGCTTAAAGCCCAGCATCTGGGGTCTGGAGCTGACCCTATATATCTTCTTGTTCTTTATCCTGTTTGGCATGAGTTACGTCCTGCGAAAGGGCGTCCACATCGGTATCGATGTTCTGGTGAACCTGTTTCCCAAGCCGATCCGTAAATTCTTCAACATCATCGCAACCCTTCTCACGGTCGTTTACGCGCTGCTTTTGAGCCGTGCGGGCTATCAGGCTTTTGAAAAGTTCTGGTCGGTCAAGGTGTTGCGCTCCAAGGGATCAGATGAACTGGAGATCCCGTTTTTCTTCACTTACGGCTTTCTTTCGGCCGCCTTCTTCGTTCTGGCGCTGACCGCTGCTTTTGCCATCTGGGAAATCTGGACGGGACGGCGGGAGAGCCTGACCGCGGGCCACGAGGCTGAGGAAGAAGTCGATCAAGCGGTTGCTTCGGCCAGCGCGGATCCAAACGATGAAAAGGGAAACGGCTAAATGTTTGATTTCCTCGACCCCATTCAGGCGCTTTTAGCGCCGCATCTGGCTTGGGTTCTGATCCTTGGTGTCTTTGGATTGCTCGCAGTTCGCGCACCGATTGGTGTGGCCCTGGGGCTTCCATCGATCATGGTTGTGCTTATCAAGTCCGATAAAGCAACCTCTCTGGCTACGGCTGTCGTTGGCGCGATGAACGAGAAGTTCCTGCTGACCGCCATTCCGTTCTTTATCCTCTCTTCGGCGTTCCTGACTTCTGGGGGCGCTGCCAAACGCATCGTCGATTTCGCCGTTGCCGCTGTTGGACAGGTGCGCGGGGGCATGGGGGTCGCGGGTGTGTTCTCGTGCATGCTGTTCGCTGCTTTGAGCGGGTCTTCGCCCTCCACCGTCGC
>JBMTIF010000394.1:0-3019 GCA_049437045.1 Alphaproteobacteria bacterium
CGCCACCTAGACCCCTCCTAGCGCCACTTTCCAAAACACCTCACACTTCTGAGCGCCCTATACCAAGAGGCACCATCCGTTTCTCCCCCGGTGCACCCCCATGAATACCGCCAGGATCACCTGAACGATGAAGGGTAGACCAAAGGGTAGACCGCGAGGGGGTACTTGCTGGGTGCTTGAGGGGTCGCTAAGTTACTGACAGCGCTAGATTTCGGGTTAGCGCTGAGGCTCTTGAGGAGCATCGCTCGTCCTTACCAGCACCACTTTTTCAAGTCAGTGCTGACGCGGAATTTGGCATCTCGAAATTGCGGTTACGCATTTTCTTGTCTGTTTTGGATGTGGAACTGGATGATGTGGTGCCGGTTTTCACGGCCAGTGGTAGGCTTTGATGGCCCCCTTGCGGTTCAGGAACGCAACGTGACGGCGTCCTTCTTACCAAGCGGGCCTTTCGGGGAATCTGCGGTGTAAATAAGCGCTTGAACCGGCGCATCTCACAGACTCTTTTCTGATTGCAATTCCGTCAAAACGGTCGAACGGTAAAGAACGTTAATCCTTTCCATGACGGCAGGCACCTATGGCTTTGCAATCCCCCCATATTCTGCACGGCGCCTTGGGGCTATCCAAGGTCGAGATCGTATCGGCTTCTGGGATTATGCTCAGAGATGCTCAAGGCCGGGAGATCATTGATGCTTCGGGTGGCGCAGCTGTCGCTTGTGTCGGGCATGGACACCCCAAGGTGCTGGAGGCGATACGCCAGCAGATGGAGCAGGTGTGTTACGTGCACGGTATGGTCTTTACCACGGATGCTCTGCAGAAGCTCTCTGAGTGCCTGAGTGAAAGTGCTCCTGACCCTTTGAACCACTCCTTGTTTGTGAGTGGGGGATCTGAAGCAGTGGAGTCAGGCATCAAGCTCGCCCGCCAGTATCATCTGGAAGCCGGTGAACCCACCCGCCATCACATCATCGCGCGGAAACAAAGCTATCACGGCAATACCTTCGGTGCGCTATCGGCCAGTGGGCATAAGGCGCGCAGAGAACTGTATGAGCCCATGCTTATGCCTTTCACCCATGTTGAGCCGTGCTTTTATTACCGTCATGCAAAGGAAGGTGAGAGCCCCGAAGACTACGCTATTCGGGCGGCAGACAGTCTTGAAACCGAGATACTGAGACTAGGACCCGAAAGCGTCGCGGCATTCATCGCTGAAACAGTCGTTGGCGCGACTTTGGGGGCGGCGACAGCAGAGCCGGGGTACTTTAGGCGTGTGCGGGAAATTTGCGACAAGTACGGCGTTTTGCTGATCCTTGATGAAGTCATGTCGGGTCTGGGGCGTACCGGCGACCGCCATGCTTTTGAAGCAGAGGGAATGGTTCCCGACCTCTTGATCTTGGCCAAGGGCTTGGCAGGGGGATACCAGCCGTTTGGTGCTGTGCTGGTTTCCGACAAGGTTTGCGACGCCCTGGATCAGGGCAGCGGTCTATTCCAGCACGCCTTGACGTACTCCGGCCATCCCGTTGCCGCCGCGGCAGCCCTGGCCGTGCAAAGAACCGTCGCCGAAGAAGGGCTATTGGAAAATGTTGTCGTCATGGGGGATCGGCTCAAGCGTGGCCTGACCGAGCGGTTTTGCGATCATCCCTCGGTTGGTGACATCCGTGGTCGGGGATTGTTTCAAGCGATCGAACTCGTCTCTGACCGTTCGACAAAACAATGCTTTGAGCCGCAGCAAAAAGTCTATGAGCGCATTCGAACCGCGGCGCTGGATCATGGCCTTATGGTGTATCCAAGCCCCGGTTGTGCCGATGGGACACGTGGGGATCACGTCCTGCTGGCTCCGCCTTATAACGTATCAGCTGATGAGATTGACCTTATCGTTGAAAAACTGGCGCAAGCGGTGGATCGGGGACTCCCGCAGTAATTAGGCCGGCGGTCTGCGGTGGAGCGTGAACGCGAAACCGTCTTTAGCCGATGATGCTTTCGATCAGGTTATCAAGGTCAGCAGAAGGCTGGAGTTGAGCCGCACCACCGTTTTGTTCCCAGAGCCGCAAGGGTGAGGCCATGATTTCATCCAGTGTGCGAGCACACTCGAAATCTCCAACAACCGATTTGATTTTCGAATTGTCAAAAATGACTGTGTAAGCCTTGTCGCCCAAAAGGTATTCTTTCCACTGCGGGTGATGCTCCGCCAGAACGGTCGAAGGCACGGGGACAAGGTCCACGGAGACGCCCAAGGCACGTCCCACAGCCTGATAAATCATGGTCCATGGGAAGGCATGGTCAGAGGTCAGATGAAACGCTGTATTGATGGCTCGATCTGCGCCGAATAGTCGAACAAATGGCCGGGCAAAATCTTCTGAACGCGTGAGCGTCCACAGCGCCTGTCCATCACCCGGAATGATGATTGGTTTGCCGTTGAGCATCCGTGACAGCACCGTATCCCCTTCGCCGAGTGCTGTTGGGAATTGAGTTCGGAGCGTGTGCGACGGGCGGACGATGGTGTAGGGCAAAGCCGATTGAGATTGCAGAAGGCTTTCGGCTTTTGCCTTGTTGCGACTGTATTCCCAGTACGGGTTAACCAACGGGACCTCCTCGGTGATCGGGAAAGTCTCTACCGGCTTGTGGTAGGCTGAAGCCGAAGAAATGAAGATGTACTGCTCAGCCTTGCCGGACAGCAAACGAATGTCGCGGGCCACGTCCTGTTCAGTGAAGGCAATGAACTGGCATACGGTGTCCCATTGCTGCTGGGCCAACGCAGCGGCATAGGATGCATCATCGGCAAAATCAGCTGTGAGTTGCCTGACGGTTGGGGGGAGGCTTTCCGACTGGGAACCCCGGTTGAGAACCGTTACAGAATGTCCAGCCTCAACGGCTTGTTCGACACACGAAAGCGATATCTGCCCGGTGCCCCCGATGAATAGAATCTGCAAAGCCATAATTTCAAAAATACATCCAAGTGAGTGCTTCTTCGCTCGAGCCTGATACTCATCCTGTGAAAAGGCAAGCGTGCAGATGGTTGCAAGTTTTT
>JBMTIF010000395.1:0-3018 GCA_049437045.1 Alphaproteobacteria bacterium
GCAACGATCACGACTGCATCAGGCGCGAGACCGGCTTTGCGGCATTTGATGTTCATGAACTTCTCAGCACCCAGATCGGCACCGAAGCCTGCTTCTGTCACCACGTAGTCTGCTAGCTTGAGCGCCGTGGTCGTCGCCACAACAGAATTACAGCCGTGTGCGATGTTCGCGAAAGGACCGCCGTGGACAAATGCCGGGTTGTTTTCCAGCGTCTGTACGAGGTTGGGCTGCATCGCCTGCTGCAGCAGCACTGTCATAGCGCCGTCAGCCTTGATATCGCGGCAGTAAACCGGGGTACGGTCGCGGCGGTATGCAACGATGATGTTACCCAGACGCTCCTTGAGATCGTCCAGATCAGAGGCCAGACACAGGATCGCCATGACCTCAGACGCCACAGTGATGTCAAAGCCGGACTGACGCGGGAAGCCGTTGGAAACGCCGCCCAGAGAGGTGACAACATCGCGCAGCGCACGGTCGTTCATGTCCAGCACGCGACGCCAAACCACACGACGAACGTCGATACCCAGCTCGTTACCCCAATAGATGTGGTTTTCGATCATGGCAGCGAGCAGGTTGTGCGCCGACGTGATTGCGTGGAAGTCACCGGTGAAGTGCAGGTTCATCTCTTCCATCGGCACCACCTGAGCGTAGCCGCCACCGGCTGCGCCACCCTTCATGCCGAAGCATGGGCCCAAGGAAGCTTCGCGGATACAGATCGCAGCCTTCTTGCCAATGGCGTTCAGGCCGTCGCCCAAACCAACCGTGGTCGTGGTCTTACCTTCGCCCGCTGGGGTCGGGTTGATGGCAGTGACGAGGATCAGCTTGCCGTCTTTCTTGCCCTTCTGAGCCTTGATGAACTCGGAAGAAATCTTGGCCTTGTCGTGGCCAAAAGGAAGGAGATCTTCGTAACCGATGCCGAGCTTTTCGCCGATCTGCTGGATCGGCTGTTTCTTGGCTTCGCGCGCAATTTCAATGTCAGACTTGTAGGACATGGTAAGGCCTTGGTGTTGGATAGACTGTCAAATTAGGGCTTAGGCGGATGCTTCGACTGAAGCTTTCTCCACCCGAACGGCGGAGAATTTGAACTCAGGAATCTTGCCGTAAGGGTCGAGGGCTGAGTTTGTGAGAATGTTCGCTGCTGCTTCGACATAGGCGAAGGGCAGGAACACCTGATCAGGAGAGACCGCGCGGTCTTCGCGCACCATGACGTTGACGGTACCACGGCGCGTGGTCAGGCTGAGCATGTCGCCCGCAACGGCACCGAGCTTGCGCAGGGTGCTGGGGTGCATGGAGCAGTTTGCCTCAGGCTCGAGCGCGTCCAGTACACTTGCCCGGCGGGTCATGGAACCGGTATGCCAGTGCTCAAGCTGCCGTCCGGTGATCAGGATCATCGGGAACTCGTCGTCCGGCGTCTCGTCAGGGGCAACCAGATTTGCAGGCGTGAAGCGCGCACGACCTTCAGCCCGTGGGAAGCCATCACCGAAGACAATGGGCTGGCCCGGGTCTTCTGGGCTAAGGGACGGATAGGTCACGGCGTTTTCGTCGGCCAAGCGGTCCCACGTGATGTTATCGAGCGATTTCATGCTCTGCTTCATCTCGGCAAATACTTCCGAGGGGTGCTCGTAGTTCCAAGCCAAGCCAAGCCGTTTGGCCAATTCATTGGTGATGGCCCAGTCCTCACGGGCTTCACCGGGTGAAGGAACCGCCGGGCGGCCCATCTGAACCTGCCGGTTGGTGTTGGTGACTGTGCCTGTCTTTTCCGGCCATGCAGCTGCCGGCAGAATGACGTCGGCGTAGTTGGCAGTCTCCGTCAGGAAGATGTCCTGCACCACCAAATGTTCGAGCTTGGCCAAGGCATCGCGGGCGTGGTCGACGTCGGGGTCAGACATGGCTGGATTTTCACCCAGAACGTACATGCCCTTAATCTTGTCGTCATGGACTGCATCCATGATCTCGACCACCGTCAGACCACGTTGGCTGGCGATGCTCTCACCATCGTTCCAGATTTCGTGGAACGCCGTGCGGACGCCTTCGTCCTCGACCGACTGGTAATCCGGCAGGAACATCGGGATCAGGCCAGCGTCAGACGCGCCCTGCACGTTGTTCTGACCACGCAGAGGATGCAGGCCCGTTCCCGGACGACCCACGTGGCCACACATGAGGGCCAGCGAGATCAGGCAGCGGGAGTTGTCCGTACCGTGGATGTGCTGGGAAATTCCCATGCCCCAGAAGATCATTCCGGCCTTGGCCGATGCGAAATCACGGGCGACAGCGCGCAGCACGTCCGCCTCGATCCCACAGATCGGGGCCATCTTTTCCGGCGTGAAGTCAGCGAGATGCGCCTTCATTTCCGGCCAGTTTTCGGTGAAACCGTCGATGTACTGCTGGTCGTACAGTTCCTCTTCCACGATCACGTTCATGATCGCGTTCAGCATCGCGACATCGGTGCCGGGCTTGAACTGGAGCGAGTGCGTAGCATGCCGCTTGAGGCCCATGCCGCGAGGGTCCATCAGGACCAGCTTGCCGCCGCGCTTGGCGAACTGCTTGAAGTAGGTTGCGGCAACAGGGTGGTTCTCAATCGGGTTTGCCCCGATGACAATGGCAATGTCCGCGTTTTCAATCTCGTTGAAGGTCGCGGTCACCGCGCCCGAACCGACATTTTCCATCAGCGCCGCTACCGAAGAGGCGTGACACAGGCGCGTGCAGTGGTCGACGTTGTTATGGCCAAAGCCTTGGCGGATCTGCTTTTGGAACAAATAAGCTTCTTCGTTGGAACACTTGGCTGAGCCAAAGCCGGCAACTGTCTGTCCACCTTCACTATCGCGCAGCTTTGCCAAACCGCCAGCAGCGGCATCAAGCGCTTCTTCCCACGTTGCTTCGCGGAAGTGCTTGGACAAATCTGCCGGGTCCACATTCAACCCCTTGGCTGGCGCGTCCTCACGACGAATGAGCGGTGTGGTCAGCCGATGGGGGTGTGCGATGTAGTCAAAGCCAAAGCGGCCTTTGACACACAGCCGC
>JBMTIF010000396.1:0-3013 GCA_049437045.1 Alphaproteobacteria bacterium
CGCCGACATTCAGATGGCTCTCTGGCGGCGTGGGTTTCATCGTGGGATTCGTTTTCGGCATTACGCCGCTCGAAATGGCGGCATCTCCAGAAAAGTATTGGTGGGTGGTGTTATTTTGGTTGCCTGCCGTAATCGCCAAAGAAGCGCCGGTTCGTCGTCGCAACTACTGGCCCTGGTTTCTGCTCGGTGTCTTCTTCTATCTTTCGGCTTCCGCTATCTGGCAAACCGGCAAGCCCGACCATCCCTGGTGCGATCCAGACAGCCTCATTCAAGCCCATGGGATTTGGCATTTGATGACCGCAGTCGCGACGGTGTGCTTTTTTATATTCCTAAGAACGGAAAAACAGAAAGCCTCTTTAAACTCTTGAGTGTTGACTCACTCAAAAGATTCGTGGCTATTGGTCGGCAATCGAGCGATAGACGATGGGTGCCGACTACGGCTTGATTGCCAGGGTTGCCATGGAGGTAGGCATAAAATCGTTCAGCCGCGTCTCGGCGCTATCCCAGCGGTCTTCATAGAAGCCAGCCAGCAATAAGCCAGCATCCAATTGCCCGCCAATTTGGGATTGCAGGCTGTGCGAGAACTCCAGCGCTTCACCCTGTGCTTGTCGTTGCATTATCTGGGCTTCGCTGAGCTGTTCCAGGTTGGAAAACGGTAGCGGGTACGTCACCTGCAATACGCCTCCCTGATCAACGTCGTCATGATCAAACATGAAAAAATCCGGGTTCATAAAGCCGCTCAGCAGGCGTCCTCCCGGCTTCAGTATGCGTGCGCAGTGTTGCCAGACAGGTCGTATTTCCTGCGAAAAGACGTTGGATACCGGGTGAAAAATCAGATCGAAGGATTCATCAGAAAAGCGGGACAGGTCAGCCATATCCCCCTGTTCACAAACGATGTCCAGTCCTTCCCGCTCGGCGACAAACCGGTCCTTGGCTAATTGTTCAGGCGAATTATCGAAGCTTGTAACCAGAGCACCGGCGGCAGCCAACAGCGGTACCTGTTGCCCTCCCCCGGAAGCCAAACCGAGCAAAGCTTTGCTACCGACCCCATCAAACCAGGCGGCCGGTACGGGTTTGGTGGGAGTCAATATCACCTGCCAGTTGCCCCGCCTCGCTTCGGCGATTGCTTCGCTGCTGACAGCCTGAACCCAGGGACTCTTGGCCTGCCTGGACTGATTATCCCAGGCGACCTGATTGTGTTTTAAGACATCAATGTGCTGCATATTTAGCTGCCGGTGTAACTCATTTTATTCGTAATATCGCACAAACTCAGCCCATGAGATCGCTGAACATATCGGTAGTAATCCCGCGAGGCGGGCCCTGCTTCAGACCTGCTTGATATCGGGCGTCTCCGTCGCCAGGCCAGCCGCCAGCCAGGCATCAATGCCGCCTTCGAGGGGATAGACTTTCTCGATACCGAGTCGCTTTAACTTGAGCGCTAACCTAGCGCTCGATGCCTCGTTGGGTCAGTTACAGCAGAGCAGGATATCGCTGTCCCTGGGAATCCTGTCGGCATGCTGCTCAATGGCTTCCATCGGGACCCGCAGGGCATTCGGCAACAAGTGGGGCACGGCACGTATGTCGTAGTCATGGCGCAGGTCAATAATGTAAAGGTCTTCCCCACCCCGCAGACGTTCATCCACTTCCAGAGGAGTGAGCTTGCGCATACGCAGGGAACGAAGAAAGCGCTGCCGAGTAACAAACTTATATCCAAAGTAAGCAATGATGACAGCGCCCAGCGCGAATCCTGCCAACAGCCCGACGTCCGCTACTGCGTGCACAATACTTTCGACTTCCGAGTGAAAGATCATTCCAAGCCCAATAAAAACCGCTGCCCAGAGTAGCGCCCCAATAGTGTCCAGAACAAGGAACATGAGCATGCTGACGCCAGTCAAGCCCGACATGGGCGGGGCAAGCGTTTGCAGTCCCGGCACAAATTTACCGATCACGAGTGAGACAGGTCCCAACTTCTTGAAGACATTTTCCGTGTCGCGCACACAGTAATCAGGCTCCATCGACAGGATGCAAAGCAGATGCAGGACCCGGGCGCCCCTTAAGCGTCCGAGCCAGAACCAGAACAAGTCAACTGGCACTGAGGCGAGCACCACAAGGAGGACGACCGGCACCAGCGCCATTTCACCCATACCGACCAGTGCGCCTGCAGCAAGCAGCAAGGGGATCGCCGGCAGAGGCAAACCTGCCTGATCCAGAAAAACCCACACGAAAATTAAGACGTAACCGTGTTCAACGAGGAAGGGGAAAATTTCAGCCATTGGCAGCAGACACTAAAAGGGATGAATGCTAACCCAAAACACCGGAGACGCAAGACATTCAAGGCACAGCGACAACTTCATGCCGTTAAAGGGGCTTGCTGTCCCGGTTAGACTAATGCTCACGGCAAGCTCGCCACCATTAGAGGTTCATGCCCATACGGTACTCAGGCGGCACACCAAACTCTGCCGGCTTTGGCGCGCGCGTTTCGGCCAGAAGTTCAAGGCCCACGGCGCGATAGAATTCCACTGCCGGGTTGTCCGACAGAACGTCGAGCTGAAACCGCTTGTAGCCCTGCTCTTTTGCCCGCTTGATAGCGCCATCAATCAGGTGGAAGCCGATTCGCTTGCCGCGGAACTCAGGCTTCACTGCCAGCGCGTGAATGTAATACGTGTCTGCGTGAATAACCGGATTCAACCAGCTTGCGTGATCTGAGCGCGCCAGTACACCGGGTATATCATCCGGGTCAATTGCACCATCAGCAATCAACTTCCGCCAGACAGGACCAAGCGCAACCCCGCGTTCCCTGAACTCAGTCCCCTGCATGCCAATCTCGATGCCCATCAACTGCCCGTCTTCAACCGCAACCGTTGCGGCATCAAAACCAAAAAGTGATCCGCTGTGGCGCCAGGAACCCAGCACAACGGCATCGAATAATTCCCTCGTTCCAAAGTGATATTCATAGGATACGGGCCCGGTCGACCACATCAGCTCTGGGATATCTGAAGCGAACTGAGCGGCC
>JBMTIF010000397.1:0-3007 GCA_049437045.1 Alphaproteobacteria bacterium
CAGCACAACGCCCGCCAACCCATGGCGCCAGATCGCGACCGTGCTGATACTGGGGTGGCTTTCCGGCTGTGCACAGACACCAACGGAACCCGTCGCAGACAGCCACATCCGGTTTTACAGCATCAACAGCACGGACCAACTCACCGAACTGTCATTGGTGCCCAATCGGGACGAACCCGGCTGTCACGCCATGCCGCTTGACCTTGAGGTGCACCGGGTGGCCCAGGTGGGGTTTGCTGCCTGTCAGGTCTATTCCGAAGAGGACTGTCCCGAAGAAGCAGTGCTGATGATGCGATGGTCAGGCAAACGATCCCGAAGTGACCCCAACAAAAATGAGCCCACCGTTCGCATCACACCCGGGTCACTCTGGCTGTTTGAGGGAAAACGCGAGGCCGAAGTTGGATCCTGGCGCTGCGCCATCGAGGACTGAAACCAAAATCACGA
Organism: Alphaproteobacteria bacterium; assembly: GCA_049437045.1. Classification (GTDB taxonomy): domain Bacteria; phylum Pseudomonadota; class Alphaproteobacteria; order UBA7985; family UBA7985; genus UBA7985. The sequence goes on from JBMTIF010000397.1 coordinate 445, forward strand.
TCAGCCTGTCTGGCGACGGGCCAGTACCATTCCTTTTAGAAGATTAAGCGCCTCGCCCACCTCAAAGTCGCGATCCTGCAGGCGCTCGGCCTGCACTGCCGCACCGGCTTCATCCTCCGAATCGGTCGATTCATTTTGCAGATGCCCGGCGAGATCCGCCTCGCGGGTACCGGAACGGCTCGGCTGGTCGGACAACTGCAACCGCCGACTCACGATATCCGGCTCGATCCCGGTCGCCTGGATTGAGCGGCCGTTGGGTGTGTAATAGCGGGCCGTGGTGAGCTTCAGCGCCGCCCCGTTATTCATCGGCAATATGGTCTGCACGGACCCCTTGCCAAACGTCTTGGTTCCCAGGATCAGCGCACGGCCATGATCCTGCAGTGCCCCCGCGACGATCTCGGAAGCCGACGCGGAGCCCCGGTTGACCAGGACAACCATCGGCGCACCTTCCAACACATCGCGCGCTGTGGCGCTAAAGGTGTAATCGGCATCGGCAGTACGCCCCCGAGTCGACACAATGACGCCCTCGCGCAGAAAAAGATCACTGACTTCCACAGCGCCGTTCAGCACCCCGCCCGGATTGTTACGAAGATCCAGCACCAGCCCGGTCAGTGGCTCGCCGGCGGCTTCCTCAAGCTTTTCGATTTGACGACGAAGTGATGCGCTCGTCCCTGACTGAAACTGACTCACCCGCACGTAACCATAACGGTCTTCGAGCAACTCGCCGCGGGCACTGTGCAATTGGATGATGGCCCGCTTCAGCGTCACGTCAAAGGGCTGATCGACACCTTCGCGCACGATAGTCAATGTGATCTCGCTGCCCGGTTCCCCGCGCATCTGATCCACGGCACTGTCCAGGGAGTTTCCCTTTACCGTCGTCCCATCCAGCCGAATGATGAGGTCTCCGCTCTGAATGCCGGCCCGGTCAGCGGGCGTACCGTCGATCGGCGCCACCACACGAATCACGCCTTCATCCAGCGTGACCTCGATCCCAAGGCCTCCGAATTCTCCACGGGTGTCAACGTTGATATCGTGGAACGAGCTCGGGTCAAGATAACCCGAGTGCGGGTCCAGCCCGCCGAGCATTCCCCGGACGGCGTCGCGCAGCAGGGTCGCGTCATCGATGGGCTCCACATAATCTCTTTTGATCATGCTGAATATCTCAGCAAAGAGCCGCAAATCCTCGATCGGCAGAGCGTCTGCTTGTGCTCCATCGTCAGCGCGCGACACCTGGGTCATCCCCAGAAAAGAAAGAACAATCAGAATGGCGGTGAAGCCTTGGAGTGTGGTCAATTTCATTTACGAAAAATACGGGCTGAAGTTCAAAGGCAAAGCGATTTCTGATTCCAGTATACCGTCCGGGCGCGAGGCCCCCGTGACCGTTAAATCTTCCGTGTTGGAAAAAGTCCGCGCGTAACCCCTGAAGAGAAAGGGATTTTTCGAACATTAGTGTATAATGCTTCGTTAATATTCCATCGATAAAGGTCAAACGACATGGCACTTTCCGAGAAACAGATCGACTACTCCGGAAACTCCACCACCAGCATGGAGCAGCTTTTCCTCGCCAATGAAAAGGACCTTTATATCGCCTCGCGCTCACTTAAGGCGATGGGCCATCCCCTGCGCCTTAAGATACTGTGCATTCTCGCGGAGGGCACCGAAACCAGCGTGCAGGACCTCGTCGACCTCGTTGGCACGTCTCAAAGCAATATCTCCCAGCACCTTTCCATCCTGCGCGACAAGGGCATCCTGGCTTCACGAAAAGATGCCAACAAAGTCTATTACCGGATCGGCGACGACAAGATCCTGGCTTTGATGGAGACCATGCGCGAGGCTTTTTGCAGCGCCCACTGATCGGTTGAATCAGCCTGCCGGGAAAGCAAATGACCGGCTTCGCGTCATTTGCCTGAGGTAGACTACCGCTCCCTTTCCTCTTCCGACCCGTTCTCATGGATCTAGAGTTTGTCACCAGCAACTGGCATCTTTTTGCGGCACTGATCGTCATTTCCCTGCTCATCGGTTTTGATTCAGTCCGTCGAGGTGGCAGCGGCGCCAATCAGGTAAGCGCGGTTCAGTTGCCGCAGTTCATCAACAAGGAAAATGCGGTCGTGGTCGATGTCTGCGAACCGGATGAGTTCAACAAGGGTCATATCCCCAAAGCGATCAACATCCCGGTGTCGAAGATCAAGGACCAACTGGGACAACTCGAGAAGTTCCGCACCAAGAATCGACCCATCGTGTTGTCGTGCCGCAGCGGCCAACGGGCGAGCCGGGCCGCCGCGGTGCTTCGTAAAAATGAATTCAAGTCCGTCTACACCCTGAGCGGGGGACTGGCGGCCTGGGAAAAAGAAAATCTGCCGCTGGAGCGGTGACCTTGACGGAAAATCCTATGAACGAAGCTGCAGCCACATCCGCAAAATCCAGGTTTCACCTGCACCAGGTGTTCATCAAGGATGCCTCTTTTGAATCCCCCCGCAGTCCCGAGGTGTTCACCTGGAAGGACTACCGTCCCGAAACTGAAATCGACCTCAAAGCCCAGCAGAACGTGATCGATGCGGAACAG
>JBMTIF010000398.1:0-3001 GCA_049437045.1 Alphaproteobacteria bacterium
TAGAGGGGGAGCTCGATCCCTGCTGGGTTGGAGCAAACCTTGTTTTAAGTGGTGTTCCAAGCCTGACCATTCTCCCCCCCGGAACGCGCTTGCGCCTGCCAGATGGTGCGACCCTCATGGTCGATATGGAGAACGGTCCCTGCAAGTATCCAGGCGAGATCATTGACCGCCATCATCCGGGAAAGGGCAAATCCTATCCGGTTGCTGCTTATGGCAAACGCGGATTTACCGCCTTTGTCGAACGCGAAGGTGTGGCGCACTTGGGCGATACGGTTGAGATATTTTATCCGCAGCAAGCGCTCCATCCGCTCCTTCAGGCCCTTTGATTAGACGCGAAAAAGCCGGGTTTTGCGCTGAATTAGGCCGCGGTCCCGGAGTTAATGGCGAACCTATGAAACGTCGTTACAGCTCTTCCCCTCATAGTGGGCGCCCAAAGGTTTCAGCTCTGAGCGCCTTTGCAGCGGGAGCCGGTCTTTGGGGTGCAGCCCAGTCAGCACAGGCGCAGCCAGCTTTCACCCCGATAGAGGTGTTGGCTGTTGAACAGCTGCAAGACGGTGCTCTGCGGGTTTCAACGCCTGAGGGCTGGGCCACGCTGAACCCTGAACAGTGGGCACTGGCCGATGGTCAGATTCTGGTGCGAGAAGGCACTGTGATCCATGCGACCAAAATCCTGCCTTGGGAAAATATTGGCTATGCCATTGGCGGGGTCGGCATGGCGGGGGGCGCTTCGTTGGGTGGCTATTACCTCATCATGGGGCGTGAAAACGAACCAGAGCTGTCTGCAACCAATGACACCACGACGCCGGTTGCAGAAGATGCGGGATCCCCTGTTTCACCGACTGTTACCGAAGGTGCAGGGGAGGTCGAAAACTACGGGAGTTATTTCACGGGCAACACGCTGATCGATGTGCTGCTCAGTGAGCATGAAGAGCACTGGTCCGGCGCTGGATCCTTCAATCAGCCAGCGATGGTTACGTACAGCTTTGCCGATAACGGCTCTGCGCTGTCAGAAGAGCAAAACGTAGCCCCTCAACCGATACCTGCTTTTTTCCGTGACGAAGTTCGCAGGCAACTGGATGGCATCGAAGCTGTTGCCAATCTGACTTTTGTCGAGGTGGCGGACACCGGCTCCTTCGACGCAGTGACCGGAGAAGGGCGAGGGCAGATCAACATCGTGCTGGCGGATGAAAACCTGAATGCATCCTTTGCCGTGCTGCCTACGGGTGCCGAGCCGTGGCTGGATGACCGGGGCGGAGACATTGTGTTCACTGGCGGCCTGCTGGACGAAGGTTTGTGGGTGGATGAGTATCGTGGTGGTGCAATGACCATTACCCACGAAATCCTGCACGCGCTTGGCTTAGAGCATCCTTTTGAGGGTTATCTTGAGGCGCCGGACTACCTAGACAATCAGTTTTATACCTTGCTCAGCTACACCAGCGTTCACACCGAAACGTACTTCGCCAACGTTCCGATGATTGCTGATATTGCCGCCTTGCAGCACCTCTATGGTGCCAATACGGAAACCAACGCCGGAGACAACGTTTACGTCTTTGACAGCCAACAGGTTTACCTCGGGACCATCTGGGATGCAGGTGGTGTCGATACGATCCAGCATACCGGCGCAAGAGACGCCGTTATCAATCTGCAAGCCGGGAGCAGCAGTCAGGTTGGTGCTTCGCCGACGTACAGCAACGTCTATTCCGTAGAAACCATTGGCTTTGACAGCTCTGCGACCATTGATCGAATTGTGCTCGATGAACCCACCGATGGTTGGGCGGAGCTTTCGGACGACAGCAAGTCGTTTCGTTTGGTCCATGACCCGGATACCTCCGATCTAGATGGCGATGGCAAGATGGGCTTTACGGTGTTTCTGGAAGGTGGCGATTTTGATTATTACATCGTTGATAATCACGATGTTGAAGTCGGACGCCGCGAAAATCTGCAAATCGCTCAAGGCGTCACGATTGAGAATGCCGAGGGTGGGCGTGGGGATGACGCTCTCTCTGGCAATTCAGCCGACAACATGCTGAACGGCGGTGAGGGAGACGACGTTCTGACCGGTGGCGCAGGTGCAGATATCTTCGTCTTCGAAACCGGCTTTGACCATGACATCGTTCAGGATTTCACCATCGGCGAGGACCGCCTGTTCTTCTCTGGCATTGACCAAGGGACGGCGGAGCTTGTGGGGCAGAATACCGTGATTACTGTCCCGGGTGAGGGCTCTATCACGCTTGAGGATGTTGACGTGATCGACTTGTACGGTACTGACACCCTGATCGCCTGACCCGAAACGGATACGCTTGAATGATCGCTTTTCGTCTGTTGTCTTACCTGAGCGTTTCGCTGCTGCTTCTGTGTACCAGCGCGGCGTCTGCGCAAACAATGATGTACCCCCAGACAGGGCAGCGCTTTGCCATCATGGGGAAGGGTGAGCCGACCGTAATCGTCATGTACGGGCTGGCCTCTTCCATGCAGGAGTGGATGCCGACGGCAAGGCGGCTGGCAGCGCAAAGTCAGGTTTTCATCTACGAGCGTCGAGGCTATGGCCGTGCACCCATCGTAGGGAGTTCGCGCGGGTCAAAGGTCATCGTCGAAGAGCTTGACCAGATGCTTGAAAACCTGAACCTCGAAGGCCCATACGTGCTTGTCGGGCACTCATTGGGTGCGATTTACGCGCAGGCCTTTGCCCGAACTTACCCGGAAGAGACAGCGGGGATCCTGCTGGTTGATCCATCCGTTGAGCAGCTAGATCGCTTCATGATGGGGGAGGATGACGAAACCCTCATGCCGCTGATGACGGTTCTGATGAACCGAGGCGCCAAGGCTGAATATAGAGGTCGACGGCTCGCCATTACCGAGCGTGACGAAGCTGACGAAATGCCCGCAGATATTGCCGTGACGGTCCTCTCTGCCGGGCGAAACATGCGTGGCGGCTACAGCGATTTGCAGGAACAGGTGACTAACCTACAAGCCATGATGACCTTCGAAAGTGATCTTGGGC
>JBMTIF010000399.1:0-2998 GCA_049437045.1 Alphaproteobacteria bacterium
ACGCCTTCGGCCGGGACATCCCAAACCGCCCAAATGCCGTCGATATTGCGGTTGGATACGATCATAGCGGAAGCAGCCTTGTCGGCATCACCGGAGAAATCCGGGCCACCAATGCCCTGCTCCGCAACGATTGAGATGCCAGGGTAATCGCTCTCGATCGTCGACTTGAAGGCGTCGTAACGCTGGCGGGTGACAAAGAAATCTGCCGCGTGGAACACGATGCCGATTTCACCTTCACCGTCGAGGGCCTGAGCCATCAGGTGTGCGGCCGCAACGCCGTTACCGTAGTTATCCGCAGATACGGAGGCTACGTAGTCCTGACCGGCGACAAAGTTGGCAGGAACGTTGTCCATGAACACCAGCTGCACGCCAGCCTCAGCCGCGGCGCGGAATGCACCGGCCGTTGCAACCGGATCGGTCGGGATAGAAACGATGATGTCCGGCTCCTGCGCCAAGACAGTTTCAATGTCGGATACCTGCTTCTCAGGCTTGAAGCCCGCGTCCGTAACCGCGATGACGTCGATGCCCATGGCCGCAAACTGGGTCTCAAGGCCGTTAATCTGTGCCTGGCTCCAGTCGTTGCCGCCATAGTGCATGACAATCGCAGCAGTGGCGTTCATGCCCTTGATCTTGGCCAGTTCGGCGTCGGACAGGGTGATGTCAGCCGCCGCAGCCGGGTCTTCACCATTGGGCCCTTTGGAGAGCACAGCGGACTGCAGGCTGGCGAGTTTAGCGGCCGGATCGGCCTGCGCAATTGCGCCGATGGCAAAGGTTGAGAAAACGGCACCAAGCAGTGCCAGTGTAGACGTCAATTTCATGATTTCCTCCCAAGGAAAGTTCTGGGCTGAAGCGCCCGATGATCGGAACTCAATGGTTCCGCAAATAACTCATGCTGAGCCGAGCGCCTTCTGCCGGGTCATCCCAGGCATCCAGCTCGGTGCAGACCCAGCCTGAGAATTGGACCTCACGCATTGCTGTGAGAATTTCGTCAGTTGGAACGTCACCCCGATCCAGCGGCGTGAAGGCAAAGGGGTCGCGCTGTAGCCCTTTGAGGTGGACGTAGGTGATTCTGCTGGCGTGCTCCCGGATCAGATCGCTCGGGGAACCGCCAGCCGCAGCCAGGTGCGCGGTATCGGGGCAGAAGTTGATCGAGGTCAGCTTGAAGATCCGGCTGACGTCTTCCGGCCCTTCGACAATGGTCGACAGGTGCGGGTGATAATGGGCCTGGAGACCACGGCTCTTACCGATGTCGTTGACCCGGTCGAGCGCTGCACCAAGGCGGTAGTAGTCAGTGTCGACGGTGCCGTTGTAGCGCTTGGCGCCACCGCCAACCACGAGGTGCTCGCCCCCCAGTTCCGCGAGACGGTCCGCGGACTGCACAATGCGCTGCAGTTCTTCGGGCAGCACGTCGTCGAAGATAAAATTTGCGCCTGCGTAGGCTGCAACCAGGCTCAGACCGTTGTCGGCCAGCAACTTCCGCATCTCAGCGGCCGAATATTCGAGAAAGTTGCCGTCGAAGAGTTCGACCCCTTCGTAACCGGCAGCCGCAATCTCTGCGAAGGCACGGTCCATGTCTCCAAAGGTCCGGTAATAGAGCTTCGTGATCGACGTCACGCCCTCTGCGTTACCCCCCAGGTCGCCCCAGCAATTCGCCTGATACGCAAATTTCCAGCTCATCTTTATCCTCCCGTTTCGTCGTTGGCGCGGTTCGAACGGATCCAGCCTTTCTCCCCTGAGTGGTTGGCCGTCCTGCCTTTTCTGAGGCTTTAGACCGAAGATTTGCACTAAATCAAGCCACTTTTGTGCTGAACCACTATATTTTTGCATTTTTTATGCAAAATAATGGGCTTGAAATGCTGAATTTGTGTGGATAGATCAGTTCAGCCCGAACCTTCGGGACGGGATTCGGCGGCAAAACACGAGAGAATCGGTGCAGACAAACAAACGTCAGAGAGCGCGGTCTAAAGAAGCAGTTGTCGCCAGTCTGGCCGAAATTCTGACGCTGATCCGGCTCGGCCGAGCGAACACGCGGCTCGGTATCGAAGAGTCCAGCGAATATGGCCGGGCGATCGTCGCCGACCGGTTGGCGACCTTGACCGACCTTGGTCTTGTCCATGAAAACGCCGCAGGTGAGTCGACGCGCGGGCGGACGCCGCGGCTGGTCCAGTTCTGCGCTGACAGGGCACGAATCTTCGTTGCGACCCTTGGCTCGAACTCCATCGGTGCAGGGCTGGTTGATCTCGACGGTAATCTGGTCACCGAGCACCATGAGACGGCTGATCTGGCTGAGCGGCCGGATGAGATTGTTGATCGGATCCTGCGCCTGATCGACTGGACCATGAGCCGCCAGCCGGAGGGACAGGAAATCTGGGGCATCTCCATCGCCCTGCCCGGCCCGGTGATCGGCCTGTCATCCTCGCCTTTCGAAGGGCAGAACCAGATCGTTGAACCGACACTGGTCAATGCAGATGTGCTGCAAAGACTATTTCAGGCCCATCAGGTGCCGGTTTGGCTGCGCTCCAGCGTCGAGACAATGACCATGGGAGAGTACACCCGGGGAATAGAAGGCGAAGTCAGCAATATGCTGTTCGTCAAGCTCGGACGGCAGATTGGTGCAGGGCTGGTCTCAAACGGCCAGCTTTACCGAGGGGCTATTGGTGCCGTGGGCCTGATCGGCCAACTGCCCGTGGCGGGCGAGCCGGTCGGCACGCTCGACGGCCTGGCGGGCACCGACATGGTTCTGCGAGAAGGGCAAAAAGCAGCCGAAGCAGGCTCCAGCCCCCGGCTGAGCGAAATTCTCGACCGCACGGGTTTCATCACGGTCAACGATGTCTGTCAGTCGGCGCAGATGGGCGACACTCCCAGCATCGATATCATCAGCAAGAGCGGACATCGCATCGGCGCTACGGTTGCGACGCTGGCCAATATGCTGAACCCGGAGCTGGTGGTCCTGTCCGGCGATCTGGCGCAGTCTAACGACATCCTGCTCGCATCAGTC
>JBMTIF010000400.1:0-2997 GCA_049437045.1 Alphaproteobacteria bacterium
GCAAGCCGTTCTGTCCTGTTTCATCCCGGAACCGCAGTTTCAGGGGCAAACCAAGGAACGTCTGGGCAGCCCAGAAGCCGCGCGACTGGTCGATCAGACGCTGAAGGAGCACTTCGAACACTGGCTGGCAGGCAATGGCCCCGCAGCCAAAGCACTGCTCGACAGCATCATCCTGCGCATGGAAGAGCGGTTAAGGAAGAAGGCGGAGAAGGAGACCGCCCGAAAGTCTGTGACCAAACGGCTGCGATTACCCGGCAAGCTCACTGACTGTTCCCGAAACTCCCCTGAGGGAACCGAACTGTTTCTGGTAGAGGGCGACTCAGCCGGCGGCTCAGCCAAGCAAGCACGCCATCGCGAAACTCAAGCAATCCTGCCTCTGCGCGGCAAAATCCTGAATGTCGCCTCGGCCAGCGCCGACAAGTTGCGCGGCAATCAAGAGCTGGCTGATCTGGCACAGGCTCTGGGTTTTGATGGCAAGTCTTCAGACGTCGAAAACCTGCGTTACGAGCGCGTGGTTATCATGACCGATGCAGACGTCGATGGGGCGCACATTGCGTCGTTGTTGATGACATTCTTCTACAAAACCTATCCGCAGATCATCGAAGCCGGTCGCCTGTATCTAGCCGTTCCACCGCTCTATCGGTTGAGCCACGGCGGAAAGTCATTCTATGCCCGCGATGATCGGCATAAGGACCAGATCCTCGAAAAGGAATTCCGCCCCAACGCCAACGTCGAAATCAGCCGGTTTAAAGGTTTGGGCGAGATGATGCCCAAGCAACTGCGGGAAACGACAATGGATCCTGCGACCCGTCAGATGGAACGCGTCACCTTGGCGGACGCAGCCGCAGGTCTGGCTGCGGGAAAATCCATCAAAGAGTTGGTCGAGGACCTGATGGGTAAAAAAGCGGAAAAACGCTTTGAATTCATTCAGGAAAATGCGGCCTACGTCGCGGAAGAAATCGACGTCTAAAACCAATTTTGCATATTTTTTGAAAAAAAGTTCATGCCGCGGGGATGATTGAGAAGAAGCGTGCGTAAAACACTCACGAAGGCGACAAACACAGTCGCTTCTGAATTCTCAATCCGGCTCTCAGCCATCACAGGCAAAGCCACTTACCCACTTCGGAAGGAACCGAACCATGAACACCAAACTTATTTTCGCCGCTACCGCTTCTCTGCTGCTTTCCAGTACCATCGCAACCGTATCCGTCGCCCAGCAGGCCGGCGCTGATAAAGGCGCACGCAGCATGACCATCGAACGGGCACTGGAAGCAACCGAGCGCATGTTTGACCGCATTGACACCGATAACGACGGCGTTTTGAGCCAGGCAGAAGTCAACGCAATCCCGGCCCGAGGCAAAGGCATGGAAAAAGCCAAGGACAAAGCTAAAGGCAAGGGTATGAACAAGGAAAAGGGCAAAAAGGGTCGCCCGCTGGTGAAGCTCATGCTGGGTGAAAACGGGTTCACCGCCGGCATGGATTGGAACGCTGTCGAAGCACAGGTTACGGCGTCGTTTAATGACCTTGATACTGATGGCAATGGCACGCTGACCCGCGATGAAATCAAGCCAGTCATGGATGCGATTAAGGCTGAACACAAAGCGTCTTAAGGCGACAGGCCTAACCCGCCTCTTATGGAACCGCTGGCCTGAAGTCTCAGGGCAGCGGTTTCTTTAGTTTTGCATCCAATGAAGCAAGGCTTGAGAGACTTCTTCAGGACGTTCCATTGTCGAAAGATGGCCGCAGTTTTCGATGACCAAAAGATCTCCATTTGGGGCGAGTGCAGCCATTTCCTCGCTGAGAAACAATGGGGTCACCTGATCTTCACGCCCACAAATCACCAGCACAGGTGCATCGAAGTCTGCAAGCGTGTCCCGCTGGTCTTTGCGTTCAAGGATTGCTGTCTGCTGCCTGCGAAAAACGTCAGGCCCGAGCCGTTCTGCCATCCCTGTGACAGCTTCGGTCAATTCGGTATCGGCCAATCGGCTTTCATGGATATACAGCGGCAGGAGCCGGGGCGTCACGCCCTTGAAGTCCCCTTTAGCCGCCAGATCCAATAACCCCCTCCGGCGTGCAGACGTCTCAGGTGCATCATCACGAGCATTGGTATCCAGCAGCGCCAGACGTTCAACCCGTTGCCCAGCCAGCTCAATCACCTTCAGCGCCGCGTATCCCCCCATCGACAGACCGACCAGTGAAAAGCGATCCGGCAAATCGGCCAGGACGTCGATGATCATGGCTTCAAAGGAGTCATGATGGGCTGCACTGAAATCAGCGACATAGGTCTCGTACCCAGCAGCGTCAAAGGCCACTGTCTGAGCCTCAAACAGCGTTTCGTCACACAGCAATCCGGGAAAGAATGCAACAGTGCGGCTCATGTGGGCTTTCCTTGCGAAGTTAGGCAATAAAACGTATATACAGCGCGCATGTGAGAGTATGTCCCATTTGATCCGCGCTACTCTCGGATTATTTTTATCTAACACAACGGATCCATCACGGTTTAGGGCCTTTTTAGGCAACCCTCCCTTCATGAACGAATTCGCAGATTTGGGCCTCTCCGAAGGCCTGCAGCAAGCAGTAGCTTCCATGGGGTACGAGACCCCGACCCCCATCCAGAAAGCCGCTATCCCGGCAGTTCTGATGGGCCGCGACGTCTTGGGCGTTGCGCAGACCGGCACTGGTAAAACGGCAGGCTTTACCCTGCCCATGATCGATATCTTGGCCGAAGGTCAGGCTCGAGCGCGGATGCCGCGATCACTGATCCTTTCGCCAACACGCGAGCTGGCAGCTCAGATCGCTGAAAACTTCGAGATGTATGGCACCAATCACCAGCTCTCCATGGCCCTGCTGATCGGCGGAGAGTCCATGAAGGAGCAGGAAGCCATTCTGACCCGTGGCGTGGATGTGCTCATTGCAACGCCGGGGCGTTTGCTTGATTTGATCGAACGTGGCTCGGTCATGCCAGTGGATGTTTCTGTGCTGGTGATTGATGAAGCC
>JBMTIF010000401.1:0-2980 GCA_049437045.1 Alphaproteobacteria bacterium
TTTGAGATTGTTGCCCAGATGCTTCTGAAGTCCCGACAACACGCCTGCGTTGCCAGACATATCGACAATCACCGTCGGACAGTCTTCAAGATCGGTCAGACCGTCGTAGGACACGACTTGATCATAAAGGCCAAGGCCCGTGACAAAATCACGGTTGCTGCTGCTGGTTAACCCCGTCGCAGGTTTGGCCGCTGGATCCATACTCAAAGCCGTTGCCAGACCAATGCTGGTCTTGGATGAAGCGCTGACAATCACCACACGCTCCGCGCTAAACCATTGATTATCAACAAGATAATCCCACAAACACCAGGAAGTGATGTAGAGCGGTGAGAGCAGCATCATCGGCTGGTCCATCATTGGATTGGGCTGTTCGACGCGACGATAGGCGTTGTAGGCCCGCGCCAGATCAGCACGATGCGGTGCGCCATCGACCACGCGCGCTGCGTTGATATGCGCTGGACGGATCGTCACGTGGCTCGCTGTGGGCCAATAACCAAAGAGCCGACTGCCCACTTCGAGTTCCTCGCACCGGCTTTCCTCAACGGTCGCAAACCCCCAAACCGGCAGCAGTCCCCAACTGTCATCACTCTCACCCTGGGGCGGAAAGAACTGCCAGTATCGGAAAGTGTGTCCGGTTACCGCGTAGGTGATGTTGTTAGCCGAAAACCCGAACTGCTCGACTTTCATCCTCGCTTCACCATCCTCCAGCGGGCGGAGGGTGAAGGGCTTGAGACGGGTCTGGGTGTGATCGGTTTTATTGATCTGCAGCTCCGCAACCGGATCGGTGCCGGTATCCGTTTCGGCGTCGTCGAGTTCCTTGATAAACCGCTGCAACGTCATCATGGCGGGCATGGCGTTATCCCGGATGCGCTGGATGACTCCACGGCGATGCGTGTCGTCCTCTGGAATGCCTGAGATCAGCTTGCTGAACCCATCCAGACGGTTCCCCGCAATCCAACGGCGCAGTTCCTTGTCTTGCCCCCAGTTGTACTGGTTCATCATGGAAACGGCGGTGAAGCGGAAGAAATCACCGTCTGAATTCGGCACCGGAACGACACCACACAGGGCATTTTTCTTGGCATCGCCTTCGTATGTCGCCTCGACATGCGCGATGAGAGCCGCGCTGAAGATCGGCTGGTAGGAGCGGACCATCTGCGGGGTAATGACCTTGTTTTCAAAGATCGGTTTCGTTTCAAGATTTGTGATCGCTGAAGCGCTGCAATCGACATGCAAGGCCGCCGGTGACGTCTGAATGGTGCCTTCAGCCAACTCAATTTGCGACGCACTGATCCGAGTAACCCGCCCCATTCGCACCACGTCCTTGATGCGACGCAGGGCTGTGACTTCGTCGGGAGAAATGGTTGCGCCGTGGAACATCCTCGGTCTGACCGATGGATCCAGACGCAGGAAATAGCCAGATGCCTCTAACCGGTCAAAGGCATCATCCCGGTCCGTCGCTTGGGCGAGGGATTCCATCAAGGCCGCTTGCGAGCCGATTGTCTGATCGAAAAACTCCAGCCTTGGCTGGGTATTATGCCGGTCCAACAACCAGGCGTCTCTGGGCATGATCCAGGTGATCCGGTCGGGGTCTACGCCGTTCTGCAAGAGCCAGAGACAGGCATCAATGCCGGTTTTTCCGCCGCCGATGATGACAAAACGCTCGGGTGGCTCGGAAACATTGACCAATCCGTTGATCGGAATGAAGGAAACGCCCGGGTCCATGGTGAAATTCGGCTCATGGGTCGCTGGGACGCTTGTTTTCAGGAACGTCGCGTCGACGAGCGTGTCAAACTCCACCTCGGTTTCCGCGCCAGAAAGCAGAGAAGTAAACCGCCCCTCGCCCTGATAGCCCGACATGGGAAAATATTGAACCCGGCCAGAGGGCAGAAAGGTCTGGCGCATGACCTCGTCGAAATAAGCGCTGACTTCCGCGCCGGTGGCCAGATCGCTCAGCCCCTTGTTCAAACCAATCTGATCGACATGCCCTTTGCTCAGTTCTTTGGAGCTTACACCATAGAAAGAACTGGGCTGATGCAGGGTGACAAAGGGATAGGCAACATTCCAATGCCCGCCGGGGGCCGGATAGCGATCGACCATCGTAATTGTGGCATCTGTTTCGCTGAGCAAAACGTCCGCGAATGCCATACCGACAGCGCCGGTTCCGACAATGAGATAGTCTGAGTGGATTTTGGAGGTCATTTACACGTTCCGGGTTTGCGCGAAGCCGGAGTTTGACCACCAGAAGTACTATTGTCCACGGCCCACTTGAGCCTAAAACGAAAAAGAGCCTGCCCAGGACTGACCAAGGCAGGCTCTTTTCACTCTAGGATACAGCCCCAACCGCTCTGCGACCGGGACTGCGAGAAAAAAGTGCTGTTTAGAAGGACAGCGTCGCGCCAACAGCGCCACCTTCGTCGGCTACGTCATAGCCGGCGTAGAGATTCAGGCTACCCAGACCGTAAGACACCGCGAAGGACGTCTTCAGATCCTGATCCAGACCCAGCGATATGCCAAAGCCATTGAGCGAGGTAGCACCTACAATCGAGTAAACGATGCCCGACTTGGTGTGGTCTTCGTTGCCTGTCGCACCGAATTCAGCATCGACGGCAAATCCACCAGCAGCCATGCTGGCCGACAGGCCCCAATCGTTGTTGGAGTCAGCCGCAAAACCGACAGCCAAACCGCCCATGGAGTAATCCATGCCAAGGTCCCAGGTATCGAGCGCGATCAGGTCATCGCTGCCGACCTTGAGATCAAAGGCTGCGATCAGATTACCCATGTTCACGCTGGCACCGGTTACCAGTTCCAATTCACCCAGAGCGGTGCTCGGGGCAAGATCCACGGCAACATAAGGGTTAGCGCCCAGCAAGCCGACGCTCTCGCCAATAACGACCAGACCATCAGCGCTGATGTCAGCCTGATCGCCAGCGCCAGCAATCGCGGAAACACCGCCGGTGTAGTTGCCAGACTGCAGGGTCAG
>JBMTIF010000402.1:0-2977 GCA_049437045.1 Alphaproteobacteria bacterium
ACCGTATGGATGAAGATATTGCCGTTCTCGATCGTCACATCCCGCATTCCGGCAACCGGGAACCACGGCAAGATCAGAGAGAACATGACCAGCATCAGCAAACCGGTCCAGAACACTGGCGCCGAGTAGCCGATCAGCGAGGCCAGCGTTACGAAATGGCTAAAAATGCCGTTGGGCTTGCGGGCCGAAATGACGCCAAACACGACACCAATGACCAGAGCCAGCAACTGCGCTGAGATGACCAGCAACAACGTCGCCGGCAGGCGATCAAGGATCAAGTCTGTAACCGGCTGGCTGTAAAAGAATGAGTAGCCCAGATCGAACTGGAGCACTCGCCCGATATAGCTGCCCAATTGGATGATGAAGGGCTTGTCCAGCCCATATTCCTGTCGGATTTGTTCCAGCGCTTCTGGGTCGATACCACCGGCGGACTGAGCAATGGTGTCCGCGACATCACCGGGCGCAAGATGCATGAGTGTGAAGTTCAGGATCAGCACCGCGACCAACAAAAGCGCGGCGTAAATCATTCGGGTGATCGTAACGCGGAGGAAATTCACTGTGGCAACCTGTGTTCGGGCTCAAGCGTTAAGGGGACGAAAGACACAAACGAAATACAAAGGTGGGAGGCTCCGGCGGATCGAAACAACGACCCGCCGGAAACCCGCGGGATTAGAGCCAAAGCTCTAACCGCGAGGCCTTACTCGTCCAGCCAAACCTGGTCGAGTGGTGAGGACGTAGACCAAATGCCGTTCACTGGCGCATTCATCACCTTGTCATTGTAGACGGTGTGGTACGGCAGCGTGTGCATGTAGTAGATCGGCATTTCGTCGTTCACGATAGCCTGGAACTCAGCGTAAAGAGCCTTACGCTTTTCCAGATCGTTTTCACGGCCAGCCATATCCAGCAGCTCGTCTACACGTGCGTTGGAGTAGCCCTGCGTGTTGGACCAAACGCCGCGAGCGATGTTGGAGGTCAGGTAGGTCCGGTGTACGCCGATAACCGGGTCACCCCAGTTGAATACAGCGTCCCAGCTGAGGTCGAACTCCATCTTGCCCATTTTACCGGCCCAAGTCGGGAAGTCGGCGCTTGCCAGAACTTCAACGTCGATACCAACCTTCTTCAGCGCAGCTTTCACGTACTCGACGTGCTGCTTACCCGCTGGCCAACCGTAATCGATGGTGACCGAGAAGCGCATGCCGTCGCTGCCTGCTGGGTAACCAGCCTCATCAAGCAGCGCTGCTGCCTTATCGAGGTCCAGATCATAGGCGTTTACGTCTGGATTGTAGAATGGGCTGTCCGGGTGAATGCCGGTGTTGGCATCGTTTACGGTACCCTGCATCAGAGCCTGCTGCATGAAGTTCTTATCCAGCGAGTAGGCAATCGCCTGACGCACGCGCTTGTCAGCGAGTGGGCCTTTGGTCGTGTTGATCGCCAGCCAGTCCAGCGCACCAATAGCACCGTAGCCGTCTGGAGTTACCGTCAGGTTATCCACCTTCTTCAGGCGGTTAATGATCAACGGCTCACTTTCGAACGCGCCCATGTCCAGTTCACCGTTTTCGTAAGCAATCGCGCGAGCGGAGCTGTCGGTGATGATGCGCATTACGATGCGATCAAGGTACGGACGGCCTTCGATGAAGAAGTCGTCAAAACGCTCAAGGATCAGGAACTCACCGTTCTTGAATTCAGAGAGCTTGAATGGGCCAGAGCCAACCACGTCTTCGATGTTGCGTGGGTGGGTCTTGTAGTCCTGACCATCACCGTAGATGTGCTCCGGGATAATGGACATCAGCTGACCAGACATCGCGAGCATGATGCCCGGGTGCGGCTGGCTGAGGTTCAGGACAGCGGTATGCTCGTCTGGTGTATCAACGGACTCAACCGGCGCGAACATGGATTTGAATGGGTGTGCAGCCTTAATGACTTCAACCGAGAATGCGACGTCGGAAGAGGTGATTGGCACACCATCGTGGAACACGGCGTTGTCCACGAGGTTAAGCGTTACGGTCAGACCATCATCGCTGATTTCCCAGCTCTTAGCGAGGTAAGGCTGAGGCGTCCAACTGTCGTCGTAACGAAGGGGGGAAGCGAAAAGCTGTGCCCCTGGGAAACCGGTAACGATACCGGACTGAACGGCGGAGTTCAGAGTTCTAAGGTTAGATCCCAAGACTGTTTTGAGCGTACCGCCCATCTTGTGATCGTCGGCAGATGCCAAGGCTCCGGTCATTACCGTTGCAAAGGCAGAGGCAGCCAACAGCCCTTTGATGATATGCTTCATGATGCGTTCTCCTGTTTGACTTTTTACTCGCCACTGAAAACCGTATCTTAGGTTTTCAAAAGCAAAAAGCCGATTAATTATCGCGCATTCCACTATTTTATTGAGGATAGATCACTCTGGTGCGGAACCGTCAATGCAGCCAGAGCGCCCTTGTCTCGTAAATCGATGCAACTTTGGATAAAGCTCTTGGTCATCCTGGATTGTGAAACTGATGCAAGACTAGCAATACCAAATACTGGAGCTTCTGGCGCGTTTCGGATCGGCAGGATGCGGTAGCGGGAGTATCCTTCCTGATACTCGACCGGCTTGATATTCAATATCGAGAAGCCGTAACCCTGCGAAACCAGTGCACGAACGATTTCCGACGACCGCGAAGAATGCGCGATTGTTGGGCTCAGGTCGCGGACTGAAAACAGCCGCATGAAGTAGTCCTGGGTCTGCGGAAGATCGAGCAGCACCATGGGCCGGTCGATCAACTCCTCCAGACTGGTGCTTTCCTGCTGGGCCAGAGGGTCATTGAGGGCGACGATGGCATAGGGCGGCGCGGCAAACAGGGCCGTAAAGTCACATTGCCCGTCGATGCTTTCCTTGTAGGTGAAGGCAACATCAATATCGCCGTCATGCAGAAACTCCATGACGCGCGCGAGGTTCCCCTCCAACAATTGGATCGACGCATCGGGGAACTCGTCCGATATGGCTTGC
>JBMTIF010000403.1:0-2976 GCA_049437045.1 Alphaproteobacteria bacterium
GCACGACGCGAAAGAGCGCTGGAAGTCATTGAACTCGTTGGGCTTTCCGGACGCGAAGATTACTTCCCGCGGGAGCTTTCCGGTGGTCAGCAGCAGCGCGTTGGTATCGCTCGTTCGCTGGTGATCGAGCCAGACATCTGGTTCCTCGACGAGCCGTTCTCGGCGCTTGATCCGTTGATCCGGCGAGAGATGCAGGACGAGTTCCTCCGTCTTCAGGAAATGCTTGGAAAGACGGTTGTGTTCATTACCCACGATTTCGATGAAGCGCTGCGCCTCGCCGACCGAATTGCGATCATGAAGGACGGCGCGGTTGAGCAGTGCGCGACGCCGGGTGAGATCGTCATGAACCCCGCAACAGAGTATGTGCGCAAGTTTACCGAGGACATCGACAAGGCCCGCGTCGTGACCGCTGGTTCGCTTGCTGCGTCCAGCGATGCTGGCAGTTCAGCTGACGGTCAAGCACTGGATGCAGAAGCTTCGATCCAGAGCCTCGCGCGGCAGATCATGAACGACTCACGCGATCTGATGCCAGTGCAGAGCAAGGACGGCGCACCAGTTGGCGTGATTAAGCGCAAGGATGCGTTGGATATTCTGTTGGGGGCTGAAGGCTGATGGTCGCCCGCGCAACTGATGCTTCAATCGCCAGAACCAGTGCGCTTAACGTTCCAATAGCGCTGCTGGTCATTTCGGCTTTGCTCATGGTGGCGCACGCAGTGGGCGCTTTACCGGCATGGCTCGTCCGGCTTCCTGAGGCCGTTATCCCGCCAACTGCTGAAATTCTTGATGCTGTTTTTGCCTTTGTGCAGAACGATTTGGGGCTGATCTACGTCACCCGCACAATCGCGGAGGGGTTGGAATACCTGCTCGATGCGACAGCCAATATTCTCTACGGCAAGAACCGGTTTCCCTATCTGAACCGCATGTCATTCCTGTTCATCGAGAGCATTGGTCCAATTCCGTGGTCCGCTGTAGCGGCAGGGATGGCAATCCTCGGGTTCTGGCTGGGCGGCTGGCGCATGGCACTACTGGCAGGGGGAACCTTTGTATGGACCGCAATGATCGGCCAGTGGGAAATCGCCATGCAGACCATGTCGGTGCTGGTGGTTGCTGCGCCGATTGCGTTCATGATCGGATTGCTTTTGGGCATTGCCGCGTGGCAGTGGCGCTGGGTCGATAATGCGATCAAGCCGATCTTGAGTGTTCTGCAAACCCTGCCGTTCTTCACGTATCTGCTGCCTGCGGTCATCTTCTTCAAAGTCGGACCGACAGCCGCGGCGGTGGCGACCATCATCTATGCCATTCCACCGATGATTCTGATGACCACGCTGGGCCTGCAAAAGGTCAGCCCCGACGTGGTTGAAGCCGGCAAGATGTCCGGCTGTACCCGTTGGCAGATGCTTACTCGCGTTTATATCCCCGCTGCCCGGACCGAGATTCTGGTGGGTGTGAACCAGGTAATCATGCTCTGTCTGGCCATGGTGGTTCTGACCGCCTTTATCGGTATGCCAGGCCTTGGGGCCAAGTTGCTCGCGATGATGAACAGCTTCAAGCTCGGACGGTCGTTCGAGATTGGGGTGACCATCGTATTGCTCGCCATCACGCTCGACCGGTTGTCCAAGGCGTGGGTGGTCAAGCAGCCCAAGCATTGGGAGCGCGACACGCCGTGGTGGCAGCGTCACTTCCTGCTGCTGCTGGGGCTGGGCGCTTTTGCTGTGTTCTACGTGATTTCCCAGCTGCCAACCTTCGAGATTCTCAACGAGGTGGGCCGGAAGCAGTCCTGGTCCAAAGGGCGCGAGATTGACCGCTGGATCAAAGGCGTTCTTGAGATCGACGCTATTCAGGCCGTAACCGAGTGGTTGCGCTGGTTCCTGAACGTGAAGGTGCTGATCCCCTTCCGTAATGCCCTGCTGTGGGTGCCTACGCCGGCGTTCATCATGGTGATCGTGGCGCTGGCCTACTGGCTGGGAGGTCGTCGACCAGCGATCTACGCAACCATTTTCTTCATCATTGTTGCATTTTCCGGCTGGTGGGATCGTTCGGTCATCACGCTCTACACTGTGATTTCCGCTGTGACGATCTCAATGCTGCTGGGTATTCCGCTGGGGATTGCAGCATCGAATTCCAAGCGGTTCTCGAACTGGGTGCTGCTGACCTGTGACTCAGCGCAGACGTTCCCATCGTTCATTTACCTGATCCCGGCGATCATGCTGTTTGGGGTGAACGATGTGGCTGTGGTGTTCTCCATCGTGATCTTCACCATGGTACCGCTGACCCGCTACACCATCGAAGGGTTGCGCGCCGTGCCGCCCGAGATGACCGAAGCCGCTGATATGTCCGGGGCCAATGCCTTGCAGAAGCTGCTCAGCGTGCGCTTGCCGCTGGCGCTGCCGACCATGGCCGTGGGGTTCAATCAGGCCATCATGTTTGCCTTCTTCATGGTCATCATCGCCGCCTTCATCGGCACGCAGGATCTGGGGCAGGAGCTACAGCGCACGCTGGCCGGTACCGATCTGGGCAAGAACATCGTGCTGGGCATCAACGTATCGCTGATGGCGCTGACCTTTGACATGGCCATCCTTGAGTGGGCCAAGCGTCGGAAAAAGGCGCTGGGCCTGGGCTAAGCGCCCGCCGCACGGACAGCAGGAGAAGCGGGCAAATGGTATTTGGTGCGACCGGCTTGGAAGCCTTTGAAAGACCGACGGAGCGGGCAGGGATCATCCATCCCGGCCTGCCAATCCTGCCTGAGGGCGTGGAGCGCCACCCCATCCCGGCGGGCGGCACGCGCTCGGTCGAGGTGTTCAAGGGTGATGAGATCACGCTGGTGGACCGCGACGGTATGCAGCCCGCTGAGGTCGTCTTCTTTGCGCCAGACGGCAGTTCCGACCTCGGCGCGCTGTCGCTCAAGCCAAGCGGTCCTGCGGCTGGAATTGCTGCGGCTCTGGCCAGTCCGGATGGTTCCGGCGCGCGCGTGCCCCG
>JBMTIF010000404.1:0-2976 GCA_049437045.1 Alphaproteobacteria bacterium
CGAGGGCCTGCCGCCACAGCGGGAAGACGCTTCAGATCATGTCGAAAGCGATCAACATCCAAATTCGACTGCACGAGCATTCGCGGACGTAATCGCCTGCGCTTCTTCTGGATATTCCAGCGGCACGAAGGACAGCAATCGACAGCTTTCAGTTTTCTGATCATTGGCATTGAGCGCAATAGCAAGATTAACCAGCGACGTTGCCGCAAAATCAGAGGTCGGATAGCGCCGCAGACCCAGCGCGAGAACCTGAATCGCCGCTGCATGGCGGTTTACACGCTGATAGGCGGTACCGAGCAAGTAGTGGCCCTCAGGCGCCCTCGCCCCAAACCCGTTTTCGTCGAACAAAGGCTGTAGGCTGGCAATCGCATCAACGTAATCGCCAGCATCAAAGGCCTGCATGCCTTCGTTGAAGGCCGAGGATGCGCTGGAAGAGCGACCGCTCTGCGTCGCAGTATCAGTCGTCAGACCGCCAAAGGTTCCCGAAACGCTGTCATCGTTGTTGTTTGTCGCCGTGGCCGTGTCTGCGCTGGCAAGAATAGAGCGCGCTGGCGCATTGGGACGAGCAGCCGGAAAGATCGGCAATTCACCCACCAAAGGCGCAGCACCTTCGACCGCGACCAGTCCCGGAACTGAGGCCTGAGGCAGCTCAACAATTGTTGCCTCAGCATCTGCGATTTCGACCTCAGCAGTGACTTCGCGCGCTGGCGGCTCAGTCTCGGTTCTATCCTTAGGAAGAGGCACTTCAACCCCATCGTCATCGACGACAGCGGTCTCGACTTGGGTTTCCTCAGCACCCTGACCTTCTGCACTGGCTGCAACGGCAACCTCGGGTTCAGCAATCTCCGTCGTTTCAGCGGGTTCAGCAAAAACCGCGTCGGCTTCGAGCTGGGCGAGCCGGGTCGCTACCTTGTCGATCCCCGCCTGCATGATCGAGACCTGTTTTTCCAGCTCCTCAACCCGCTGCACTGCTGTTTCAGCACGGCGCTGCGCCGTGCTGGCTTCTGTGGCCAAAGCAGCGGCATCTTCCAACACTTTATCAATGCGGCGCTGCAGATCATCGAAGCGAACATCAGCAACCCCGCCGCCTGTTTCAACCTGCGAGCGCAAGAAATCCACTTCGGACCGCAGCTGACGAAGCTCAAGCAACACCTGCTCATCAAGCGGAGCATCCTGCGCCTTGGCGATCGGCGCGAGCCAGATCAGGAGAACTGTGAGAACCAGAGAAGTATTCAAGCCGAGTTTGTACCGCGAACGCACCACTGCAACGCCCTTTATTGTGTTTCCTCTTTACTAAGGGAAAACACGGGCAATTCCTACTCTTCTTGAACCTTCAAAATCCGAGTGTGTGGTCACAAAAAAAGGCCTCCGAAGAGGCCCTTGTTTGATGCACTAGGTATGGAGAAGGTTCGTGCTTAGAGAACGACAAACACGGCGCGGCGGTTCTGGGCCCAAACGGTTGGGGTTGAGCCAGACGCAACCGGGCGCTCTTTGCCGTATGACACTGTGGTCAACCGGTCAGGCGAGATACCCAACTGGAGCAGACGGTTCCGGATCGAGATTGCGCGGCTATCGCCAAGGGCGATGTTGTAGTCGCGCGTGCCGCGTTCGTCGGCGTGACCTTCAATCCGAAGGCGGGTCGCAGGATACTGACGCATCCAGGCACCGAGTTGGTCGATTACGGCAGTCCCGCGTGGATCAAGCGAGCTGCTGTCGGTCGTAAAGAAGACCCGGTCGCCAACATCAGCGCGAAGGCCTGACTGAGAGGGCCCACTAACAAACTGGGTTGGTGACAGTGCTGAGGCCGAAATCTGATTGCCATATTGACCAGCAACCGCGGCGTACTGCTGACCACCCACGCCAAACTGTCCCTGAGGCGCCTGTCCGAGAAGCGTTTGCTGCTGATAGTAGGGAGTAGTCTGGGTCGTTACCGTTTCTTCGACCACAAAATCCTGCTCTACAGCGCGTACTTCCGGATCGCAGGCTGCGAGGACCAGTGGCGCAAATATCGCTATAGCGGTCCGTTTCAACATTGTAATCCCAACTCCAAAATGACCTGTCTGAACTCTAAGGGCCACAACTCCGTTAAAAACGCCGGAGTCGGTTACACCCGTTCATTGACTGTTGCTGTTTTACACCAGTCACCCCTTCAGGGCAAAGAAAAATGATGATATGACACACCTTTGGAAGCAAATATAGAACAAACCCGCGTATTACGCGAATTTAATCCCCACATTCACTAAAATTCAATGAATATGTGCGCGAATCATCTGCAGAGGTGTGGGTGAAAAAGCACAAATTTCGCACTTTGCGAATGATTCTGTCGCTTTTTAGTTTCGGGCCAGTCTTGGCGACCAGGCTGGGTCAGAAGCTTCGCCCGTTGTCGGCAGTGGCCACTCCCGACGCTCGAACAAGTCCACCGCATAAATTCGCGTTTTGACGCTGCCATCACCGGTCTGCCGCTCCTGCCGCGCAAATGCCAGCGCCGTGCTGTTGGGAGACCACGTGGGGCTTTCCACCACGTAACCTGTTGCGAGGATTTGTTCTGTTGAACCATCGGGCCGCATGACACCAATGGCAAACTCACCATCCTTGATGCGGGTGAAGGCAATCCACTGACCGTCAGGGGACCAAACAGGGGTCGCGTAGCGAGCGCGGTCCTGAATGGAAATGCGCCGAACGCGACCGGTTGGACGGTCAAGGACATAAATCTGCTGACCGCTGGTACGGTCACTTTCAAAAGCGACCTTGGTGCCATCCGGTGAGATCGAAGGCGAAGTTTCCGCACTTGCATCCATCGTCAGCCGCTCACGCGCACGGGTCTGCAAGTCCATATAGTAAATGTCGGTGTTGCCGTTCAGAGCGAGCGAATAGACAATGCCGCGTCCATCCGGTGAGAACCGCGGAGAAAAGGTTGAGGTGCCTTCCGCCGTTTCCAAAACCTCTTGTTGGCCGGTCACGAGATGCCGCAGGATG
>JBMTIF010000405.1:0-2975 GCA_049437045.1 Alphaproteobacteria bacterium
GGAAGTGACCCAACCAAGCGAAAAAGTACCCGCAAACAACGGCCAATATCAGCGAAGGCCAGTGCAGATTCAGCAGGAAGTTAAAGGCAAAGATAATTGCCCCGCCTGTCCCTATGAAATGAAGGACACGCGTGTTGGATTTACCGTGTTCCTGTAGGTAATAGGGCCAGAATTCGGCGTAGTCAGATTTGCGTTCAGCCATGGTGGTGGTCTCCTGTCTGGAATGGCTAGGTGAGGTTACTCCGAGGCCACATTAGTACAAATTTTATCTATTTTGTCCAGTTTGGTCCGAAGCGCCTCAACACTCTCTAGAGCCATCGAGAAATCATTGTGGCATGTGGCGAGTTGCTTGCGGATTTCAACCCGGGCAGTCCTGTGCATTTCAGCTTTAGACTGCCAGTCTGCCAGCTGAACCGACGTGTGATCAACCGCAGCTTCAGCCGCGAGACGCGCTTGCACCAGTTCAGCCCTGTGCAAGCTCCAAAGGGCTTCGACCTCTGCCTGTGTCGAGTTCTGGATTTCGATCCGATTGCGTAAGCCGTCCAGTTCCGGCTGAAGCGCATAGACCGCAGCCCCCGCACCCAGGCACACGCCAAAGACCAAACTCACGGCAGAAAAAGCCAGACGCCACAGCACGTTACCTTCCTTTCACAAACAAAACGGCCACGAAAAACGAAGTCTCGTGGCCGCCTTATTGTCCTTGAGGGACGCGCGTGTCAGGGAAGTCTGCTAGGGCTACTTCACGGACTCTCCGCTGTCTTCATCTTCAGGTGCAGGAAGTTTGGCCACTTCTTCAATCGCCGCAGACGGGAAATCGAAAACGAATTCACTACCGTTCCAATCAATAAGCACAGAACCGCCGTTCTGCAACCGACCGAAGAGCAGCTCATCAGCCAAAAGCTTCTTGATCTTGTCCTGGATAACCCGCGCCAGAGGCCGCGCGCCCATCAGACGGTCATAGCCCTGCTCACCCAGCTCCGTCCGGGCCTTTTCGGTCAGACGGATGGTTACGGAACGATCAGAGAGCTGGTTTTCCAGTTGCAGGATGAACTTCTCGACCACCCGACCAATGGTGTCTTTGCCCAGCACAGCGAACGGGATTACGGCATCCAGACGATTGCGGAATTCCGGCGTGAACAGGCGCTTGATAGCCTCCTTGTCCTCACCTTCCTTGACCGAAGAACCAAAGCCGATGGCTGCCTTTGACATTTCCGAGGCCCCGGCATTGGTGGTCATGATAATCACCACATTGCGGAAGTTCACGGACTTACCGTTCGCATCAGTCAGTTTACCGTGGTCCATGACCTGCAACAGAATGTTGAACAGATCCGGGTGCGCCTTTTCAATTTCGTCCATTAGCAACACACAGTGAGGCTGCTGGTCGACGGCATCTGTGAGTAAGCCACCTTGGTCAAAACCGACGTAGCCTGGCGGCGCACCGATCAGACGTGAAACCGTGTGACGCTCCATGTATTCCGACATGTCGAAGCGGATCAGCTCAACACCCATCGTGTGCGCCAACTGCTTGGCCACCTCGGTCTTACCAACACCCGTGGGACCGGAGAACAGGAACGCGCCAATCGGCTTTTCCGGCTCGCGCAGTCCCGCGCGGGACAGCTTCATGGCCGTGGAAAGGGCGTCGATGGCATCGTCTTGACCGTAGACCAGACGCTTGAGGTCACGCTCAAGCGTTTTGAGCATTTCCTTGTCGTCCTTGTTCACGGTCTTTGGTGGGATCCGGGCGATTTTAGCGACAATGGCTTCGATTTCCTTCACCCCAACAGTCTTTTTCCGCTTCGACGGAGGCGCAAGTTTCGTAGCCGCGCCCGCTTCGTCAAGAACGTCAATCGCCTTGTCCGGCAGCTTCCGATCACCAATGTAGCGATTAGATAGTTCAACTGCGGTGCGGATGGCTTCGTTGGTGTAGCGAATGCCGTGGTGTTCTTCGTAACTCGGCTTCAAGCCACGCAGGATCTTTACCGTATCCTCGACCGACGGCTCGTTTACATCAATCTTCTGAAAACGCCGCACCAGCGCGCGGTCCTTTTCAAAGTAGGAGCGATATTCTTTATAAGTGGTGGAACCGATGGTCCGCAGCTCACCAGCAGCCAGAGCCGGTTTCAGCAGGTTGGACGCATCCATAGCCCCGCCAGAGGTTGCACCAGCGCCGATGACCGTATGGATTTCGTCGATGAACAGGATGGCACCATCAAAGGCGTTGATCTCATCGATCACGGCTTTCAACCGCTCCTCAAAATCCCCCCGGTATCGCGTGCCAGCTAGCAACGCGCCCATATCCAGAGAGAAGATCGTAGCGTCTTGCAGGACTTCTGGCACTTCACCGTCAACCACCTTCTTCGCGAGGCCTTCCGCGATGGCGGTTTTGCCAACGCCGGGGTCACCGACGTAAAGCGGGTTGTTCTTGGTGCGTCGGCAAAGAACCTGAATGGTACGTTCAACCTCCAGATCTCGGCCGATCAGCGGGTCAATCTTGCCCTCTCTAGCGCGCTCATTGAGGTTACGGCAGTACTGTTCGAGTGCCTTGGTGCCGGACTCGCCAGCCCCATCCATGTCTTCGTCATCCGCACCGCGAATGCTGCGGGTTTCTGAGAGATCCTTGTTCTTGGCGATGCCGTGAGACACAAATTGTACGGCATCCAAGCGCGACATACCGCGTTCTTGCAGGAAGTAAACAGCGAAGCTTTCCCGCTCCTGAAACAGAGAAATCAGGACATTGGCCCCTGTCGCCTGCCCCCGACCTGAACCCTGAACATGAAGAATGGCCCGCTCAAATGCTCGCTGGAACGACATGGTGGGGCGTGGGTCAACGCCATCATCGCGGATCAGATCATCAAGCTCGTTGCCGAGAAAGGTTTTGACGGCATCCGTCAGCTCTTCCACGTCGACATCACAGGCGAGCATGACTTTTTCCGCATCCGGATCGGAAATCAGCGCCAGCAGGAGATGCTCAAGGG
>JBMTIF010000406.1:0-2953 GCA_049437045.1 Alphaproteobacteria bacterium
CTGATCCAGGAAGACGTTGCTGAGTACGTCATCCACCTGATCAGGGCCACGCGCGAAGATCCGTCCTTCTCCTATGGTGCCTCGACACGGGCTGCAACGGCACTGGTGCAGGCGGCTCGGGTCTGGGCGGCTTTTGATGGCCGGGACTTTGTACTGCCCGATGACATCAAACATCTGTTGGTTCCCGCCTTGCGTCATCGCGCAATCTTGTCGCCTACTGCAGAAATCGAAGGGCGGACGACGGATGATGTGCTTGAGGCAATCCTCGCCGCTGTCCCGGCTCCTCGCTAAAGATCATGTTTAGACCCGCCCCTCGTTCCCTCTGGATCAGTGTTTGGCTCACGCTTGCATCCCTCGTCGTTGCGGCGCTACTGCCGCAGCTTTGGTGGGTGATTGCAGCAGGGTGGATGGTCTTGGCGCTGAGCATGGTGGTGGATGCTGCGCGTTCGATACCGGGCGGTGCTTTGTGGATGAATATCGACGCACCAGCGGTTTTGTACATCGGTGAAGATGATCCGCTGACCCTGACTTTCAGCACCGAAACTAGACAAGCCGCAACCTTTCTGCGCGCTGCACCGGACGTGCAGGGGCCGGTTGAAGACCTGCCAACGCTCTCCGGTCTGTTCGACCCGGAAGATCCTTTGCGGCTGGAGTATCGAGTTCGACCCACGGCACGCGGAAAGGTATCGCTGCCGGCGGTCCATCTGGGCTGGGTCGGTCCATTGCGTCTGATTGAGCGTCGCCGGATCATCAAGACGGATTGGGAAGTCGCCGTCATTCCTAACGTTCGCGCTGTGCAAAGAGATGCGGTTCAGTTGCGCAGGCTTGCGCAGGATTTCGGGGCCAAGGTGCAACGGATTGTTGGGAGCGGTAGCGAGTTTGAAGCGCTGATGGAGTTCCAGCCCGGTCACGAAAGCCGCCACATCGATTGGAAGCACTCTGCCCGCCACCGAAAACTGCTCGTGAAAGACATGCAGGTTGAGCGCAATCATCAGATCATTCTGGCCCATGATACCGGCTACCTGATGCGAGAGCCGATTGAAGGCGTTCCAAAACTCGACCATGCCATTAATGCCGCGCTCAAATTGGCATGGGTCGGGTTCAGCACGGGCGATAATCTGGGTCTCTACGCCTTCGCTGATCGACCACAGATGTATGTTGCACCGCGCGGTGGCAAAGCCGCATTTGCGCCCTTGCGCGCCGCCACGCAGGATATCGAATACGTGAGTCGTGAGACCAATTTCACGCTTGGACTGTCCGCGTTGAGCCAGCGCATCGGGCGGCGGAGTTTGATCGTCCTGTTCACGGATTTTACCGACACGATTACCGCTGAATTGCTCATGGAGAACGTCGCGGCGCTCACCCGAAAGCATCTGGTTGTGTTCGCCGTGCCCAAGGATCCCTTTGCTGATACCTACCTCGATTGGAAACCAGAAGGCTTGACTGATGCAACCCGCGCCGTGGTCGCGGAGACGTTTGCCAATGAACGGCGGATCGTCTTCGATCGCCTGCGACGCATGGGGGTCGAGGTTCTCGAAGTACCACCCCGAGGCTTCTCAACGGCGCTGCTGAATACCTATCTTTCCGTCAAGGAAAGGAACCTCCTGTGACCGACAATCTGAGCCATCGGTTTGAAGGCTTTGGGGCCGACTTGAAGTCAGTTCAGTTCCGCCAGGAACGAGAACCCCAGTGGCGCGAGTTGGAGCAGTTGATGGCCCGGGTGGAAGCTCAGGGGCAAACCAGTTTGAGTTTTGATGAAAGTCTCGCTTTCGCCAAGCTGTACCGAAAGGCGCTGTCCTCCCTGTCAGTGGCGCGCGAAATCTCCTTGGATCGGGGGGTGCAAAGCTATCTCGAAGCGCTGGCGGCCAGAGCCTATAGCCTGATGTACACCCGCCCAAACCGGCCCGGTCTCGCCATGATCGAGTTTTTTGTTCACGGCCTGCCACGCGCGGTTTGCACCATCTGGCCCTCTCTCCTGATCGCTGTGGCGACCTATGTGCTAGGGGCGGTCTTTGGCTTTGTGCTCTATCACGAAGACTTGGGGTGGCTCACTGCGATCATGGGCAGCGATCCCTTTGGCGGGCGTGGCCCGGAAAACTCTATCGCTGAGCTGCGTGAGACCATCTACGACCCGGGGAGTCTGGCTCAGCGGACGCAGGGTTGGGCCGAGTTTTCGATCCAGTTGATGATTAACAACGTTGGTGTTGCGCTGATGGCTTTCAGTCTTGGCGTCGCCGGGGCTGTTCCAACGCTGGGTTTGCTTTTCTACAACGGTCTCGTCATTGGCCTTTTCTATTCCGTTTTCCACGACAAGGGCCTTGGTCTGGATATCATCGCGTGGCTTTCAATCCATGGCGTAACAGAGATTTCAGCCATTTTCCTCGGCGGTGCGGCTGGCATCCATGTGGGTCGGGGCGTTCTGTTTCCGGGGCGAAAGAGCCGCGCGGCGCGACTACGTGAAAATGGACGGCGTGCAGGCGAAGTCGCCATGGGCGCAGTCGTCATGCTCATTCTGGCAGGGTTGATCGAGGGCTATTTTCGACAGGCCGTGAATGTCCTTGAATGGCGTTTGTTCATCGGTTGGGGCTTGGGCTTTGCCATCTTCGCTTACTTCGGCACAGGCGGGTGGTGGCAGGCTCTGCGCCGGGATGGAAAGCCATGACCTTTGACCTGCAACGCATCCGCGAAGGGCGGTCCGTTCACGGTGTCCGCCGTGTTCTGACGCCCGAAGGTGTAGAGGTTGAATTTGTCCTTGCTGAACGCGCGCAGCGGCTTGTCGCCGTTCTGATCGATCTGGCCGTTCAAATCTTTGGCAGCATTTCCCTGTTTGTCCTGTTGTTGATCCTTTGGGGTGTCCTGTTTGGCAGCGGGATTAACGGTACCGAATTCTTTTCGGTCGCGGTCGGTATACTGAGTTTCTATTTTCATTTCTTATATTTCATGACGATCGAAG
>JBMTIF010000407.1:0-2923 GCA_049437045.1 Alphaproteobacteria bacterium
CACGGCCTGCGCTGCTGCGGCGGCGTTATCGAGATCGAAGAAGGCGTAGGATGGATCCGGGTCAACCCGTCCATGAACCACGAAGGGGATGCCTTCGCTCTCCAAATAGGCGATGCGAGGGTCCTTCACTTGTGGCGCGTTCAGGATGAAGCCATCTAGTGTGTTCTTGGAAACCATACGCCGATACGCAGCGACGGGGTCTGCATCGACAATAACGGTCATGACCAGGTCAACGTCGCGCTCGGCCAGACGGGCTGAGAGGCCCATGATGACTTCGACCAGCGAACTTTCCGCCGATACGCCCGGTTGCAAGGAAACCAGCATGCCGACCATGCCGGATCGGCCTGACACAAGTTTCTGTGCAGCGCGGTTGGGTCGGTAGTGCAGGCGCTTGGCGGTTTCTTCGACCAGTTGGCGGGTCTTTTTGGAGACCTCTGGAAAGCCATTGAGCGCCCGACTCACGGTCGCAACCGAAAGTCCAAGCTCCTCGCTTATGTCCTTCAACGTGGTCATTCCAGCTTCCAAAACGTTTTGAGAGATAGAAAGTCAAAACCCCTTTATGCCCTTTAAAAAGCACTAAGACAGGGATTATGTCAATTTAAAACGTTTTAAAAAATAGATTCCTATGTTAGAGGGTCTGCACGTGATGGACAGTTCGAGGAGTCGAGCATGGCTGAAGACTGGTGGCGTGGCGCGATCATTTATCAGATCTACCCGCGGTCATTTCAGGACAGCAACGGCGATGGGATTGGTGATCTCAATGGGATTACCGAGCGCCTTGGCCACGTGGCATGGTTGGGCGCCGATGCCGTGTGGCTTTCGCCGATCTTTACCTCACCGATGCTCGATATGGGCTACGACGTTTCAGACTACACAGACATTGATCCGCTCTTCGGTACGCTCCAGGATTTCGATGCGCTGATTACAGAGGCGAAGCGGCTGGGACTAAAGGTCATCATCGACCAAGTCCTCTCCCACAGTTCCGATAAGCACCCTTTCTTTGCGGAAAGCCGGGCGTCGCGCGACAACCCCAAGGCGGACTGGTACGTCTGGGCCGACCCCAAGCTCGATGGTTCGCCACCGAACAACTGGACCTCGGTTTTCGGTGGGCCAGCCTGGGAGTGGGAGCCACGTCGCCAGCAGTTCTACCTGCATAATTTCCTCATCGAGCAACCGGACTTTAACTGTCACAACCCGGCGGTTCAGGACTGGTTGCTTGGGACGATGAAGTTCTGGCTGGATCGCGGTGTAGACGGGTTCCGGCTCGATACTGTGAACTACTACATGCACGATCAGAAATTGCGCGATAACCCGCCGGAACCGTGCGAGCCCGGTGCAGTCTTCGTCAATACTTATGACATGCAGGATCACCGGTACTCTAAGACGCAGCCTGAAAATTTAGCCTTCATCGAGCGGATGCGCGCGCTGACGGATCAATACGACGCGAGAACCATGGTGGGCGAAGTCGGGGAGGGGCGTCGGTCAATCGAAGTTATGGCGGACTACACGCGCGGTGATCGTCGTCTGCACATGGCCTACAGCTTTGAAATGCTGGGTCCACGCTTCAGCGCAGAACACTTTCGCTCTCGGATCACGGGCTTCTTCGAGGGCAGTGCGAGCGCATGGTCGTGCTGGTCCTTCTCCAACCACGACGTCAATCGGCACGTCACGCGCTGGCAGGAACATGGCGCGTCGCAGGACGCTTTGTCGGAGCTTTCAGCGGCGATGCTGATGGGCTTTGAAGGCACCATCGGCATCTACCAAGGCGATGAGCTGGGCCTTACGGAAACCGAACTGAGCTACGATGAGCTGACCGATCCGCCTGGTCTGCGGTTCTGGCCGATGAACAAGGGCAGAGACGGCTGTCGCACGCCGATGGTCTGGGATGACGAAGCGACGTCCGCTGGGTTCTCGGAAAATACGCAACCGTGGCTGCCGGTGAAGAGCCCGCAAGCGCAGCGCGCCGTAGCGCAGCAGACCGCATCCAATGACAGCACACTGCACAAGTGGCGCAATCTGATTGCTTTTCGCAAGTCACAGCCCGCCTTGATCGACGGCAAAACAGCCTTTGTCGATCTGCCGGAGCCCCTGCTTGCATTCACACGGACCCGGCCGGAGAGCGGTGATGTTCTGGCCTGTGTCTACAACCTTTCCCCTGAAACTCAGCGTCTCAGGGTCTCGGGCGGAGCTCAGACGGGTCCGAGCGCTTTGGCTGATCGCAGCGGCGATTGGCTCAGCCTCGGTCCCAACGGTTTTGCCTATTTCGAAGGCTCCTCTTCGAACCCAATCACCATCACGGCGGGTGAAGACTAAAGCGCCGTAGTTCAATGATCGATCTCAGGGAGGGATTGAAAATGAAAACCTTACTGAAGGGTGTTTCCGCCGCAGCTTTGATTCTCATGGCTGCAAATTCGGCCTTTGCTTTGGAGGAAGGCAAACTCGTTATCTGGATGGACAACCGGGACAATGATCTGCTGGGTGAAGTCGCAGCGCGCTTTACCGCTGATCTGGGTATCGAAGTGGTCATCGAGAACGTTGACCCGCTGACCGACAAGTTCCAACAGGCCGCATCCACCGGGGATGGGCCCGACATCGTCTTGTGGGCACACGACCGTTTCGGGGAGTGGGCTGCCGGTGGTCTGATTCAGGCTGTTGAGCCGGGTGACGACTTTGTCGCTGGCAACATCGCGTCCGCTTGGGATGCGGTACAGTTCTCCGGCAAGACTTGGGGCTACCCGGTCGCCGTTGAAGCTGTTGCACTGGTCTACAACAAAGACCTTATCGACACACCACCAGCGACCTTCGAAGAAATCGTTGGCATGGAAGTGGACGGCGCGACCACGATTATGTGGGACTACAACAACACGTACTTCACCATGCCGCTGCTGATTGGTGGCGCCACCACCTCACGGGTACATACTGC
>JBMTIF010000408.1:0-2917 GCA_049437045.1 Alphaproteobacteria bacterium
CAAACGCATTGAGCCAACCCAGATCGCACCACCGGGCCCAGTCTTGCCATCGTTCAGACGGTTTTGGTTGGTGCCGTTTTCCACGTCCACAATCAGAGTTAGCTGCCCTGTTTCAAAATCCAATCCTTCGATCCCATCTTGTGTCGCCACACGCTTTGAGCCATCCTTACCAAAGAACACTGCGCTCACAAGCTTGCCTGGATCGCTCGTTTCGTTGACCCCTGAAGTCGGATCAAAGCTGTGGATCGCTGGATGTAGAATATCAACCCAATAAAGTTTTTGTTCCTCAGGGTGCCAGATTGGAGCCTCACCTAGCTGCGCCCCCCAAGGCAAGACGCACTCAACGCCGTATGTTCCACCAGAACTGCCACGCGGTCGCGGACGGGCCGAGATGGCGAAATATCCGGCATGGCCCGTAATCCGACGGGCAGCTGCAATTAACTCACGCCCTGCAGGATGGATACGGCTTTGATCGAACCGGGTCGAGGGGCCAAGAGCGACCAGTGCGCCAATGGGGTTTCCATCTTGCCCGGGCACGGCACAGGCCACTGAATTCACACCTTCCAGGTGTTCCTCAAGCGAGACCGCATAGCTTCTGGCTCGGGTTAGCATCAAATCCGCTTCTAGCTGTTCAGGATCTGATATGCTTGCTTGTGTCGCAGCAACAAAGTCGATCCGTTCGAAAATTCCGCGTGCTACCGTTGGGTCCAGGGCTGCCAAAAGTGCCTTGCCTGCGGCGGTGCAATACAAGGGTACGCGCCTGCCACTGTCAACCCGAACCGCAAGCCCGTCACCGGACCGCTCATCCA
Organism: Alphaproteobacteria bacterium; assembly: GCA_049437045.1. Classification (GTDB taxonomy): domain Bacteria; phylum Pseudomonadota; class Alphaproteobacteria; order UBA7985; family UBA7985; genus UBA7985. The sequence continues at coordinate 810 of JBMTIF010000408.1, forward strand.
CATAAATGGCCTCATCACCGTCAAGCTTGCACAGTGCGACTGTCTCCCCCAATTCACGCGATAACCTCTCCAATTCCGGAACCGCAGCAGCCTGAAGGTCAAACTTGTCCCATATTCCATGCGACATTTCTAGAAACCGGCGGCCAAGTGAATAGGTGCCGCGTGCCTTATCCTGCGCAACAAGGTCAAAGGCAACAAGTGTTCGCAAGATACGGACGAAAGTCGGTTTTGGCAGATCGGCGCGACGCAGAAGTTCGGCAAAGCGCATGGGTTCCTCAGCATCGGCAACTAGGTCCAAGACTCTTAGCCCCTTAGCCAGTGCCGCGGCACCAGTGGGGACGGTCTTTTTTTGCGTATCATTTACCCCATTTTGCGAGCCTCCCACACCTTGGCAGCCTCTGTCAGCATCCGCTCGATGGTCCATTCAGGCTTGTATCCGAGTGTGTTGCAGATCAATTTGTTGGAGGTGTTATAGTAGACCCCCGCTCCGGGGAAGTCGACCGGTATTACCGGGTATCCGGTAATCCTTGACATCTTCTCTAGCAACGGAGCAAACCCAATCGGGTCAGTCGCACCTAGATTGAACGTACCACCTGCAGCAGCAGGATGATCCAGCGCTAACATTAGTCCGGCAACCATGTCGCGAGTGTCTGTGATGTGCATCTGAAAGGGCCTGCCGGTCTCATTTCTGGACAGCACATGAGCAGGTTCACCAGGATCTTGGGCCCTCAGGATGTCAACATTTGCTAGGTTTCCAAGAGCCTCCTGCTGACGAATACGTGGGCCTAGAAAAAAGCGTGGCCCAGAAAAGAAACTGGCTTCGTCTAGCAATTCAGCGGCGTCTTGTGTGTGGGAAAAGCGTAGAATTACGGTTTCCATGATGCCTGTACGCTGGTGAAAGCGCACAAGTTCTTCGCCCAATAGCTTTGTAAGACCATAGGGTGAATTCGCGTTCAACGGATGGTCTTCGGTGATCGGCAGGAAGGCTGGGGCGTTTTCAGGATAAACCTCACCAGAACTTGCAAAGATGAAGCGGAGGACACCCGATGCTGCAGCCACCTCTAGCAATATCCGCGTACCTTCGACATTGTAATCAAACATTTCTGCCTTGTCTTCTGGTGCCCAGGACATCAAAGCGCCGAGATGAAAAACAACGTCGGCTCCATCAACTGCTGATTTTACAACATCGGGATCTTGCAAAGATCCCGTGATTTCACGATAGTCGGTACCTAACCTGGCTGTTAAACGTAGATCAAGTCCACAAACTTCGTGGCCATTAGCCAACAACGCGTCAATCAACTGTGATCCAATACGGCCAGCCGCCCCGGTAACCAGAGTCTTCATATTTTAAAGTGCCCTCGCTGTTTCAGCGTCGAAAAGGTAAAGATTAGCCGGATCAAAGGACAACGTCAGATTCTCATTTTCAGACAGGTGCCCAGTGTGCGAAACACGTGCGATAAGGCCCTTATCGTTTTCCTCTTCTGCGTCGCCGCTTCGCACAATGTGATGCGCCTCATCATGGAAATAGACATATTTTTCAGAGCCTAAGCTTTCGACAAGACTGGGGCGCACCTGGAAAGTCACAGGCCCATCGCCAAGTTCCAGATGTTCAGGACGGAGGCCAGCGATTACGCCCCCGAGCTGCGCATTTTCCTGAATGTTAACTGGGACCTGCTTACCAAACATCTCAATCATCGCCCCATCAAAGGCTGCGGACAACAGGTTCATACCCGGTGATCCGATGAAACCAGCTGCAAACAGGTTTACCGGTTTCTGGAACAATGTGTCTGGGTCAGCAATCTGTTGGATCACACCATCGCGCATCAGGACCACGCGGTCGGCCATGGTCATGGCCTCGATTTGGTCGTGGGTCACGTAAACAGTGGTGACCCCAATCCGGTTGTGCAATGCACTGATTTCGGCACGCATATGCACCCTAAGTTTTGCGTCTAGGTTCGACAGCGGTTCGTCCATAAGAAACGCCTGCGGTTCCCGAACTATAGCGCGCCCAAGCGCTACCCGTTGGCGCTGTCCCCCGGAAAGAGCTTTCGGTTTGCGGTCGAGCAAGTGGCTTACTCCAAGCGTCTTGGCTGCCTCCTCAACCTTCC
>JBMTIF010000409.1:0-2915 GCA_049437045.1 Alphaproteobacteria bacterium
CCTTTGTGCCCATCCGTCTGGCAGGCTTGGGGTTTGAGCCCTTTGTTGCGGGGACACTCATTGTTGTTCTGGCGGTGGGTGGTTTTATCGGTTGCTTTGTTGCCGGACCGATGATGAAGCGTTTTGGCATGGCGCGGGCCTATATCATCGGGCTGGCCATGCTGCTGTGTGCTCATGCGATTCTGGCATTAACTGCTGATCCTCTGCCTTGGGGCGTTTCTCGGTTGATCTACGGCACTGCGGTCTCCCAGTTGTTTGTTGTGACCTACAGCTGGATCAACGGTTCCGTGACCAACAAGGCACGGGGCAGGGTGCAGACCGTTTTCTACTCCTGCTTCATCGTTGGTATGGGCGTTGGCGGTTATGGCATCAGCTTTATGGACGTGACCACCAATGTTTCGCCGCGCGTCTCAATGGTCCTGACCACGCTGGCGGTCATTCCACTGCTTGTCCCGGGCTTGCCTACGGTCAACGTGGCTCAGGATTCCGCTATTCGGCTCAAGCGTACGTGGCAGATTTCGCCCGTCGGTTTCATGGGGATGTTCTTTGTTGGTGGACTGACCCTGCTGGTACAGGGTTTTGCGCCGATTTATGGCCAAGCGGTTGGCTTTGCCCCGGCTCAGATTGGGTTCATGCTGCTTCTCATGCAAATTGGCATCATTGGGGTGCAGATCCCGGCTGGCGTGATTTCAGACCGTTGGGACAGGCGCTGGGTTCTGATTGCTTGCGCGCTGATGATTACAGCCTTTGCTGGGCTTACCAGCCAGGTTACGGGGTTGAATTTCTTCATTCTGGTCGCCGCTTTTGCGCTTTGGGCTGGCGCGACAGAGACCATCTTTTCCATCTCCACCGCTCAATCCAATGACCACGCAAAGCCTGATGAGTACGTGATGCTGGCAGCGACGCTCACGATGATCTGGTCCATTGGCGCAACCCTCATTCCGGCGATTACGTCGGTGTTGACCAAGTTTTTTGGTGCGACCGCCTACATGTACACGGCAGGCGCGCTTGGCCTGATCTACGCGATATTTGTGGCGTTCCGGATGACCATGCGAGAGGTGCCTCAGCCTGATTCCACTGCCGAAGCCCACGCACTGCACGAGCCGCCGCGTTACTGAGACAACGCTGCGCTTTGATCATGCGCCGTCAGGGCCTAGATTGGCTCGGCAGAACCAACGCCAAGGACCAAGCATGGATCACCGTGAATTCGTCGCTGGATTGACCGCTGAACAGCGTCGCGCACTGACCGCCAAGTCAGACCGCGCAGGCTTGCTGCATCTGGCGGGGCATCTGGGCGTCATCCTGAGCCTCGGCTTGCTGATCGTGTTGCGTGTGCCGTTCTGGTGGGTGTTGATGCTGCCTCTCGGGGTCGCTCAGGTTATGTTGTTCACCCTCAACCACGAAGCCATTCATCGCACAGCTTTTGCCAGCCGCTGGCTCAACGACTGGATCGCGAGGATGTGCGGGGTTCTGCTGGTGTTGCCGCCGGAGTGGTTCCGGTTTTTCCACTTTGAGCACCACCGTCATACCCAAGACCCCGAGCGTGACCCCGAACTGGCGGGAAGTGCACCGCAGACGCGCTGGGCCTATATCCGTCACGTCAGTGGACTTCCGCTTTGGATTGCGTCGTTTCGGGTGGTTGTCGGTAACGCGCTTGGGCGAAATCAGGATGGGTTTGTCCCGGCATCAGGCCGTGCCAAGGTCCGGCGCGAAGCCCAAATCTTGCTGTGTGTCTATATCGCCCTGTTTCTGGGCTCTCTCGCCTTTCAAAGCGCGATTCTGCTGTGGCTTTGGGTTATACCGGTGTTGCTGGGTCAGCCATTTTTGAGGCTCTACCTGATGGCTGAGCACGGTCGCTGTGCTTTTGTCGCAAACATGTTTGAGAACAGCCGAACAACCTTCACCGGGCCGATTGTTCGCTTTTTCGCGTGGAACATGCCCTTTCATGCCGAACACCACGCCTTTCCGACTGTGCCATTTCACAAACTGCCAGCGCTACACGATATGACCGCGCAGCACCTTCGCACGACAAGCAAAGGATACCGCGCGTTCACCGCAGAAACGATCTCAGAACTGAACTGACCAAACGGACTGAGCGTCTGTTAGACGCTCAGGCACATGTACTTCATTTCAAGGTAGTCATCGATGCCGTGGCTGGAACCTTCGCGGCCCAGACCGGATTCCTTGATCCCGCCAAACGGCGCAACTTCGGTGGAAATGATGCCGGTGTTGATGCCCACAATCCCGTATTCCAGTGCCTCAGCGACCTTGTACACGCGCGAGAGGTTCTGGGAGTAGAAGTAGGAAGCCAGACCGAAGCGCGTATCATTGGCCTGTTCAATCACTTCATCATCCGTTTCGAAGCGATACAGCGGCGCCAGTGGGCCAAAGGTCTCTTCCTGCGTGACAGCCATGGAGCGATCAACGTTAGTCATGATGGTCGGCTCAAAAAACAGACCGCCCAGCTCATGCTCCTTGCCGCCCAGAATGATGTCTGCGCCTTTGGATACGGCATCAGCCACGTGCTCTTTGACCTTATCAACGGCCTGAGGCTCGATCAGCGGGCCAAAGGCAACGCCGTCTTCCATCCCGTTACCAACCTTCATTTCCTTGATACGTGCGGCAAATTTCTCGGCAAAGGCGTCGTAGACACCCGCTTGCACGTATATCCGGTTCGCACAAACACAAGTCTGACCGTTGTTGCGGAACTTACAGATGATTGCACCTTCGACCGCTGCGTCGAGGTCTGCGTCATCAAACACAATAAACGGCGCGTTGCCGCCCAGTTCCATGGAGGTTTTCTTGATCTGCGGCGCACACTGTTCCATCAGCTTCGCACCGACTTCGGTAGAGCCGGTGAAGGACAGCTTGCGCACGGTGGGGTTGGAGGTGATTTCTGCGCCAATCGCAGATGA
>JBMTIF010000410.1:0-2896 GCA_049437045.1 Alphaproteobacteria bacterium
CTCCTGCTGCCGGGGTCGCTGCACCGGCGTCAAAATTCACCACCGCGCGCGAAAATCCACCCGTACCCGGAAATCCGCCTGTCAGCGCAGAAGACCCGTTCGCTGCGCCCAGACCGATGAGTTCTTGCTCTGGGTCAATCCGCTGTCGACGCTTGGCGGCAAGGGTCTGACCAACGGAAACCGATTCAACAAATCCAATGACAGAAATCAGGATCGCCGGTCCCGCCAGCGCCAGCCACAAATCCCCATCGAAAAGGGGAATATTCAAGCCGGGAAGACCCGTCGGAACGGTTCCAATAATCGCGACCCCTTTGGATGGAAGATCGAGTAGCCAGACGCTCAGTGTTGCGCCAACAACGGCAAAGACTGGACTCGTTTTGCTGATCAGATCCGCCACACCCGGATTGAGACCGAAACGGATGAGCAGGCCTTTCAGACCCTTTCGCACAGCAAACAGGAATGCCAAAGCGGTAAAGCCCAGCAAGACTGTAGGAAGGTTAATCTGATCCAGATGCTGCGCCATAGATTGCAGCAGTTGCCACAGAGTATGCCCGTGCGCTTCTATGCCAAGCAGATGCCTAACCTGGCTGGCGGCGATGATAATGCCCGAAGCGGTGATAAAGCCCGATACAACCGGGTGGCTGAGGAAATTGGCAAGGAAGCCAAGCCGTAGCAGCCCCATCAGCACCAGAAATCCACCACTGATCTGCGCCAGAACGCTCGCCGCGGCGATGTACTCTGCCGTGCTGCTCAGACCCAGCGAGCCAATGCCAGCTGCAGTCATCAGCGAAACCACAGCCACTGGTCCAACCGACAAGGCCTGGCTGGTACCGAAAATGGCGTAAAGGATGAGCGGCGCGATGGAAGCGTACAGACCGACCTGTGGCGGCACCCCGGCGAGCAAGGCGTAGGCCAGCGACTGGGGAATCAGCATGATTGTCACGATCACAGCCGCGATCAGGTCGCTGGAAAAGGTGGAAAGGGAATAGGTCTTCGCCCATCCCAGCATAGGGATGAATCGCGAGAGGTTCATGGCTCTTTGTCCAGTTTTGCCTGTCCCACTGAAAAAAGGGAGAGTGGGAAAATCAGTGGGACAGGCGAGTGGGGTGGCGGTTTTGGGAGGTGCCTTAGAGTTGGTTGATCGGCACCTTGAAGTACGCCATCCCGTTATCGTCTTCCTGCGGCAGGCTTCCGGCTTTCATGTTCACTTGCAGTGAAGGCACGATCAGCTTTGGCATTGCCAGTTGCTCGTCACGCGCAGTCCGAAAGGCTACAAATTCCGCTTTCGTCTTGCCGTTGCCGACGTGGATGTTTTCGTCCCTCTCGTCTCGAACCGTGGTTTCCCAGGAGATCTCTCGACCGCCGGGACCGTAGTCGTGACACATGAACAGCCGCGTCTGGTCTGGCAGGGCCAGAATGCGCTGAATGGAATCATAGAGCTGTTCTGCTGAACCACCGGGGAAGTCACACCGTGCGCTACCACCATCTGGCATGAACAAGGTATCGCCGACAAAGGCCGCATCACCGATCAGATGCACGTTGCAGGCCGGGGTGTGGCCAGGTGTGTGCATGACCGTCGCGGTCATTGTGCCGATGGTGTAGCTGTCGCCGTCGACGAACAGGCGATCAAACTGGCTGCCATCACGCTGGAACTGCGTTCCTTCGTTGAAAATCTTGCCAAAGGTCTCCTGAACAACCGTGATCTGGTCGCCAATACCGAGCAAACCGCCCAGCGTTTCCTGAATGTACGGAGCGGCGGATAAGTGGTCGGCGTGGACATGGGTCTCGATGATCCATTCAAGCTTCAGATCGTTGGATCGGATGTAGTCGATAATCGCATCAGCGCTTTCGTAACCGATCCGCCCAGCGGCGTAATCGAGGTCAAGCACGCTATCGATCACCGCACAGGATGCACTGTTTGGGTCTTTCACAACGTAGCTGATGGTGTTCGAAACCTTGTCGAAGAAGGCTTTGACTTCTGGGTTGGTAGCAGATGCAGCGTGCGCGGACATGGTTCGATCTCCTTCTTCTTGCGACGGTAACTAAGTGCTTGCGGGTGCCTGCTCTTGGTTTCTCTGGCGAAGTGTCAGTCGGAAGGCGAGCATACCAAGACCGACGGCAATCACAAAAACCAGTGGTGGTAAGGCTCCCGTTCCCAGCGCGGGAATGGCGGCCCCTGGGCAGAACCCGGCGATGCCCCATCCGATGCCAAAAAGGGCTGAACCCCCAACCAAACGGGCATCAATTTGCGCGGGTAGGTTCTTTGGGAAGGTTTCAGCCATCAACGGCTTTGACCGTTGACGGAACATGAGCTGATAGCCGATCAGGTTAACCGCCAGACCACCACCCATCACAAACATCAGGCTTGGGTCCCAAGTGCCGAAAAGGTCAAAGAAGTTTAGGACTTTATTAGGGTCTGCCATCCCGGAAATCAGGATGCCAGCGCCGAACAGGAGGCCAACTAAAGCGATATAAATCAACGACATGGCTCTAGGCTCCCAAAACGTGACGAATGATGAATACGGTGATGAATCCCGTCGCCATGAAGCTTATGACAGCCACCAGCGAGCGAACAGATAACCGAGCCAGACCGCAGATGCCGTGACCGGATGTACAGCCACTGGAAAGCGACACGCCAAAGCCCACAATCAGACCACCGATGAGGACTTGCGGCAGTCCGAAGGGCGGTAAAACGTTCGGGCGAATGTTGAAGATCAAGGCCAGCACTGGCGCGGCGATAATCATCCCAATAACCAAAACCATCCGCCAGCGAAATTCGCCACCACTGGTTGGAAACAGGATTCCGCTCATGATACCGGTTGCACCTGCAATCCGGCCAACGCCGAGCATCAGCAGTGTCGCCGATAACCCAATCATGCCGCCGCCCAGCAGAGAG
>JBMTIF010000411.1:0-2892 GCA_049437045.1 Alphaproteobacteria bacterium
CTAGGGAGCCGTTTCAAGGAACGATTCGCCTGGGCGTCATCCCCACCATAGCGCCATTTGTCCTGCCGTCTATGCTAAAGGCACTGCGCTTGGCGCATCCTGCCTGTAAGTTTTTTGTGCGCGAAGATTTATCTCAAGCTCTGGTGAACGCACTTCAGGTGGGAGAGCTCGATGTGCTGTTACTGGCGCTACCTTTTCCTACCGAGCATACCGACACACTGGCCTTGTTCGAAGATCCATTTTACTTAGCCACGCTGCCCAATTCGCGGCTGGCGTTAAGTCAAAAGCTGAGGACCAAGGATCTTCATGGTGCTGAAATGCTGCTTCTGGAAGAGGGGCACTGTCTCAGGGATCATGCGCTTGAGGCGTGTAAGTTGCGTGAAAAGGATGTGACCGTTCCCTACCAAGCGACAAGTCTTACGACAATCGTACAAATGGTCGCCAATGGCATAGGTACGACGCTTCTTCCAAAAATGGCAACTGATGCCGGTATTGCCGATGGGACGGATCTTGTGCTTCGACCGTTTGATGAGCCTGATGTGGGTCGGCAGATCGGTTTGATGTGGCGAAAAAAAACGCCCCGTAAGCATGAGTTCAGTTTGCTCGGGGCGTTTATTCAGTCTTGCCTGAATGAATCAGGCAAGCGTGGTTTAGAAGTTACGTCGTAACGTGGCTCCATAGGTTCGTGGCTGGTTTGGGTAGCCCGTGAGACTGCCCGTCTGAGCCACTGCCGGGAACCAAGTGATCAGCCACTGGTCGTCGGTCAGGTTGCGTCCCCAGATGCGTAAATCCCAATCACCGCGGGTCAGACCAAAGCTCGCGTTCACCATGCTCACTTCACGTTGACGGAAGCCGCGCTCGTCAAGCGCCAAGTTGTTGAGCGAGATGTCACCGCCGCCATTAATGTCGACAGCGCTATCGTATTGATAGTCAGCCTGCACAAAGCCATTCATACCGTTGATCATGAAGTTGTAGGTCGCGACTGTACTAATGCTTCGCTTATGAATGCCTGCAGGTGTAAGCCCGGTGAAGTCAGCGGGCTGGCCATTCAACTGAGCACCAGTAAAGTCATCGTAAATTGGATCGAGCCAGGTACCTGACACTGCCAAGGTCAGTGCATCGGTTGGACGAACCATCAAATCGATCTCTAAACCTTTGGTAGATTGCTTACCGGCATTGGTCAGCACAAAGCCAGTGCCCAAAAACGCATTGGACTGAAAGCCCTCAATACTCTGATCAAAAATGGCTGCGTTGAACGTTCCCCAATCGGCAGAGTACTTTAATCCAAGTTCAATAGTCTCTGCTTCCTCTGGACCTGCAAGCCGGGTTCCGATGGTCAGGTTGTTGGGCAACGTTGCGCCACTGGCCGAGAGTGCGTCACGCTCTCCCGCCGTTGGGCGCGAGTCGCGAGACAGGTTCCATGACGTGCCCTTAAAACCTGTGCCGTAAGTCAGGTATACGTTCAGGTCATCAGAGAAGGCATGCGACAAACTCGCCGTGTAGGTTGTCTTGCTGTCATTTGACGTGCCTGGCTGGGCTGCATTCGGTATTCCGAGCAGCTGCGGGAGGAACTGCAGGGCCTCGAGACCGACGAATGGGTTGTTATCGGTCGGCGCTATGGCTGCTACGGTTGCCGCCACGGTCTGGAGGTAGCCAGGGACCGCCTCGGGTGGAATCGCTGAAATAGCGGGAATACCCAAACCTGCGAATCCGCCCGTATAAGCGAGATTAGTTAAAGCGGTAATCCCGTCGGCACCGCGAATATCAAGCTTTGAGAAAACATCGTTATTTTCCTGACTCAGCGTGATGTTTTTGTCGTCATTCAGGTAGTTCAAACCGACGGTGAAATCCGTTTTGTCGGATAGCGGGAAGGTCATTTGGCCGAACACGGAATATGACTCATTGTCTTGAGTCGCCGTCTCAACCACACCGTCGCCATCCGCAAAGAATGTACCGGGAGCCAAGCCGAGTAGGGCTTCGAATCCACCTGTCGCAGCTGCTCCTGCTGCAATGTCTCCGCCGCCTACCAGTAGATTGATGTAGTTGCGCCACTGCGCACCAAATTCGATGCTGTTTTCGAAATCGATGGACTCATCGAAATAGAAACCACCGACCAGCCAGTCCGCATTGCCTGCGGTGCCCGTCAGGCGTATTTCTTGGGTGAAGGTTTTAATTTCGGTCTCACCCGTATTGTTGCCAATAGCGTCTGCTGCAGTGAAGTCAACGTCAGCCTGCGGTTGGTCGAAATATGAATCCCTGTAAGCGGTGATTGAGCGGACATCGATATCACCAAATGAGGTTTTGTAATCGATAGTAATACCCTTGTTCTCACCTTTGTTTATCGTGTCAAAGTTGCCGTAATGCTTGAAGTTGAAGCCATCTTCTGGGATGTAAGCCTCTCCAGGGACCACTGACAGTGCTGACAAGGCGAAGCCTGCGGGACCGTTCACCAAGTTGGCCGTACCACAACACACTTCGTCGATCTCATCGTAGTCGAGGATGACGCGAAGCTCGCTTGTTTCATTGAGTTCAGCAAGGAAGTCAGCGCGCGTGTTCCAGCGGTTACGGTTGTTGAAGTCAGTGCCCGTGGGTACGTTATCGAAATAACCGTCCCGCTTGAGCATGCTTCCGCTCAAACTGAAGGCCACTGAGTCGGACATCGGGCCGGTGTAGAATGCTCTGACCGATTGCTGACTGTAGTTTCCGACACCGAGCTCCATCGAACCTCTGCTTTCGAATTCCGGCGCTTTGGTAGTCACCGAAATCACGCCAGCAGACGCGTTCTTTCCGTAAAGCGTGCTCTGAGGGCCCTTCAGCACCTCGATCTGCTGAATGTTTGGCAGATCTGAAATTCGAGCCTGTGAGCGCGAGGGATACACCCCATCAACAAAA
>JBMTIF010000412.1:0-2887 GCA_049437045.1 Alphaproteobacteria bacterium
TGACGCGCACGGTCGAAATTGCGCGCCGGTGTCAGTTTTCCCTCGACGCGTTGCGGTACGAATATCCTGATGAGCTGACACAGAACGGGCGAACCACGGCTGAAGAGCTGCGCCATCTGGCCTATGAAGGCGCACACCGACGCTATGGTGAGACCATCCCTGAGCGCGTTACCAAGAACATCGAGCATGAACTTACGCTGATCGGAGAGCTCAACTACGAACCCTATTTCCTGACCGTCTATGACATCGTTCGCTTCGCCCGATCGCGCGGAATCTTGTGTCAGGGGCGGGGGTCGGCTGCAAATTCGACCGTGTGCTTTTGCCTGGGCATCACAGCCGTGGATCCGGCACGCGTTGATTTGCTGTTCGAGCGTTTCATTTCGGCTGCCAGAGACGAGCCACCGGACATCGACGTGGATTTCGAGCACGAGCGGCGTGAGGAGGTCATCCAGTATATCTACAGCAAATACGGCCGCGACCGCGCCGGGCTGGCTGCGACAGTGATCTGCTATCGCACCCGCGGCGCCGTGCGGGATGTGGGGAAAGCGCTCGGGTTGTCCGAAGATGCCATCGCGGCGATCAGCTCCAACATCTCCGGCTGGAATGAAAGCCGCAGTTCCGCCAAACCGGTTGACGAGCCTGAAGCCGGAACTGACGCTCAAACCACATCGCCTGCCCGCGCTGGCGGTCGCGTTCTGGCACACGAACGCCTGACCGAGATGGGGTTGGACATCACCTCACCCCGCCTCGCCATGGCCTTGGATCTGGTCCAGCAGATCCGCGGCTTTCCGCGTCATCTCTCCCAGCACGTGGGCGGCTTTGTGCTCACGCGCGGTCCTTTATCGCAGTATGTCCCCATCGAAAATGCCGCCATGCAGGACCGGACGGTGATCGAATGGGACAAGGACGATCTTGAAGCCTTGGGGTTGATGAAGGTCGACGTGCTGTCGCTGGGTATGCTGTCGTGCATGCGTCGCTGCTTCGAGCTGCTGGAGCATCACTACGGGATGATCCATTCACTGGCGAGCATCCCCTCAGAAGACCCGGCGGTTTATGAGATGCTATCGCGTGGCGACTCACTGGGTGTGTTTCAGGTCGAAAGCCGTGCTCAGATGAACATGCTGCCGCGACTTAAGCCTGCGACCTTTTACGATCTGGTGGTGCAGGTCGCCATCGTTCGACCGGGCCCGATTCAGGGTGATATGGTTCACCCCTACTTGCGTCGCCGCAATGGGGAAGAGCCGGTTGATTACCCTTCGGAAGAGCTGGAAAATGTACTCGGCAAAACCCTCGGCGTACCGCTGTTTCAGGAGCAGGCGATGAAGATCGCCATCGTCGCAGCCGGTTTTACCCCGACCGAAGCTGACCAACTGCGCCGGGCAATGGCGACCTTCAAGAAAGATGGCATGCTGCACCAGTTTGGTGACAAGTTGCGCTTGGGTATGGCGGCGCGCGGCTATGACCCGGACTTCGCCGACCGCTGTTTCAAGCAGATCGAGGGCTTTGGCAGCTATGGCTTCCCTGAAAGCCACGCCGCGTCTTTTGCCTTGCTCGTCTACACCAGTTCATGGATGAAAAAGCATTATCCAGAGGTCTTCGCCTGCGCCTTGCTGAATTCGCAACCCATGGGATTTTACGCCCCGGCTCAGATCATCCGCGATGCACGGGAACATGGGGTTGAGGTGCTGCCGCCGGACGTAAACGCCTCGGACTGGGATAACACGCTCGCCTTTCCCACGGGGCGCCCGGTTGGACTGCCTTCGTCCCGCTGGCCGGATTCACACCCGCGCGCCTATGCCATCCGTCTGGGCTTGCGTCAGGTCAAAGGCCTGACCGAAGAAGACGCTGAAAAAATTGTCCGCGCACGGAACAATGGCTATCCGGACATGCTCAGCCTGTGGCGGCGTTCGGGCGCGTCAGTGGCTGCATTGGAAACTCTGGCCCGGGGGGACGGTTACGGCTCGCTCGGCTTGGGGCGGCGCGAGGCTTTTTGGGCGATCAAGGCTCTACCCGCTGACCCGCTTCCCCTGTTTGCCGCCGCCGCTGCCGAAGAATGGTCCGACGTGGCCCAAGGGGCGGAAAATCTTCCGGCCATGACAGTGGGTGAGGAGATTGCTGACGACTATCGCGCCCTGCGTCTGTCGCTCAAGGCGCACCCCATGGCCCTGCTGCGGGAGCGGTTGACAGTTGAAGGGCGCATTCCATCCCAGGCGCTTTGGACGCTCAAGGACGGGGCTCTGGTCAAGCTCGCGGGGGTGGTTTTGGTGCGCCAGCGCCCCGGTTCGGCCAAAGGTGTGATCTTCATCACGCTCGAAGATGAAACCGGCGTGGCCAATCTGGTTATCTGGTCGGATCGCTTCGAAACTTACCGCCGTGAAGTGCTGTCGGCATCGCTGCTCGAGGTCTGGGGGCGGGTCCAGAAAACCGGCGAAGGTGAGCATCAGGTGATCCATATCACCGCCCAACATCTTGTTGATCTGTCCAACCTGCGCGCCGAGATGCAGGTTGACGAAGGTGAGCCTGACATGCTCGACAGCCCCGTTTCACCCCCTTTGGCGCACGCCGACGAAATCGTGCGCGGCATGCCAGAAGATCCGCGACAGGCCGACATTGCTGGCCGTCACGACGATGCAGCCCCACTGCGACAGATGGGCCAGCGCGGGCACTGGGGAACAGGACAGGGTGCGTCCAAATCACTGGAGCGCCAACTTGATGCCCGGAAACCAGCGCCGCGCCAGCCACAAACCTATGAAGAACGCGAAGCAGCGATATCGGCGGTTCGACGCGCTCGGAAACTGCGCCGACGTAAGGGCGAGCCGGGTGCATCTGGACCGCATCAGACCCCGTTCACGGTGCGCGGGCGTCGAGCTTGCCCAACCCAATGGCG
>JBMTIF010000413.1:0-2862 GCA_049437045.1 Alphaproteobacteria bacterium
CGGCGGTTTCCGGTGACATGTCGCGCCGTGGCATGTGACGGGTGAAGCCAATTTTCTTCGCGCCGTCCAAGGCTGGTCCGTCAAACGGCACCGGGGCCATCCAGGGGTCATGGGCGTTGTACTGCGTCAGTGCGCGCATACCCATGCGAACATCTTCGACATCGCGGGTAATGACACCCTGAACCGACATAAGCTGGGCCAATATGGAGCGCTCGGCGGGGGCCGAGGGGTTGTAGGCAGGGACGCGTCCCAATCCGGGCTTGACGGTCGCGGCACCCACCGCAGCGGCGGGGTAGCGGAGGGAGCCGGCAATGTCATTGCCGTGCGCCAAAGCGCCCATGCCGCCCATAACAGCCGATGATGCGCCACCCGAAGATCCGCCCGATGTCGCCCAGTCGTTCCACGGGTTGAAGGTTCGGCCGTGCAGGTCGTTTACCGTTGTCGCGCGCATCGAGAATTCCGGCGTGTTGGTTCGGCCAATAATCACAGCTCCCGCGGCTTCAAGGTTCTGCACCACCGGGGAGTCCCCCGGCGCGATCATGTCCTTGAAGGCGACCACGCCGTTGGTGTTGGCCCAGCCTTTCTGGTCGATGTTGACTTTGACGGTGACGGGAACCCCGTGCATTTCCCCGCGGCCATCCTTTTGCGCATCAAGCTTTTTGGCGCGCTCCAAGGCTGGTTCGCTTAGGTCTTGAACCACCGCGTTTAGCGTTGGGTTTGTCGCATGCATACGGTCGATACTGGCTTGCGCGGCATCAACACAGGATATTTCGCCCTTTCGGATCAGCGCTGCGGTTTCGGTTCCAGAAAGTTCCCAAAGTTCAGTCACGGTATCGGCCTCCCACCATCTAAGTGGCTTTCAGCAAATCACAGATTCTGCTGGGTGTCTCGGTCCTAAACGCTGAAATGGCCGCGCAGGATCAGGAAAATTCAGCCCAAACCGGGGTGTGGTCTGAGGCTTTTTCCTTGGGGCGAGGGGTCCGGTCAATGCCAGCACCGATCAGACGGTCAGCGGCCTGAGGGGATGCAAGGATGAAATCGATCCGCCAACCGTGGTCCTTGTCGTACGCGCCCCGTTGGTAATCCCAGTAGGAAAACTGTCCCGGTCGTTCGTCAAAAACGCGGAAAGTGTCGGTCAGGCCCATGTTCAATAGGGTAAAGAGCCGGTCCTTGCTTTCTGGCCGACCCAGAGCGTCATCCTTCATGGCTGCTGGGCTATACACGTCAGCATCGGTTGGAATGACGTTGTAATCTCCGCAGAGCACAAACGGCTGTTCGGTTGCCAGCAGCGTTTGAGCGCGGGCAATCAGGCGATCCATCCAGGCGAGTTTGTAGTCGAATTTCGGCCCCGGTGCCGGGTTGCCGTTGGGCAGGTAAAGCCCGCCAACGATGAATCCGTCTTTGGTCTCGATCTCGATGTATCGGGCCTGCTCGTCTTCGCTGTCGCCGGGTAAGGCGCGGAGACGGGTTTCAACGGGTTCCCTCGATAGAACAGCCACGCCATTGTAGCTCTTTTGGCCGACAATGGTGGCGTGGTAGCCAGCGGCTTCGATGTCAGCAAAGGGAAAGTTCTCGTCCTGCGCCTTGATTTCTTGCAGGCACACGACGTCTGGTTTGAACGCGTCCAGCCATTCGGTGATGTTGGCAAGCCGAGCGCGGATGGAATTGACGTTGAAGCTGGCGACCTTCACGCGATCAGAACACGCTGAATGACGTGCCGCAGCCACAGGATGCTGTGGCATTGGGATTATTGATCTTGAACGCGGCCCCAATCAGTTCCTCAACGAAGTCGACCTCGGCCCCTTCCATGAACTCCATGGAAGTCTCGTCCACCAATAGCTTTACGCCATCGGTTTCGAAGATGCTGTCATCGTCGTGGACAGCGTCATCAAAGTCGATCTTGTACTGGAAACCAGAGCATCCTCCGCCCAGCACGGACACGCGCAAATGCAAAGCGTCGTTACCCTCCATCTCGCGCAAAGTTTTCACGCGGGCGGCGGCTGAGGCGGTGAGGATGACAGTCGCGCTGTCTTCTGGTCTATCCAAAGGCATGGATTGAGAGTAGGGAGTGCCTGCGCATCCTTCAAGTGAGAACTCCGCAGATTGGGGTCAAATCGCCATGTCTACCCTTGCTTTATACGCCGTTGACCCGACCACGACCCGTGGCCGTGTGCATCGGGAGCCGGGAAGCGACGGCGGGGAGCGCTCTCCGCACCAGCGCGATCGAGACCGAATCATTCATAGTCGGGCGTTCCGCAAGCTGCTCTACAAGACACAAGTTTTTGTCAGCGATGAGAACGATACGCTGCGAACGCGCCTGACGCACTCAATGGAAGTCGCGCAGATCACCCGCGACATGTGTCGGGCGCTGTCACTGAATGAGGATTTGGGAGAAACAGTCGCGCTAGCTCATGATCTCGGGCACAGCCCCTTTGGTCACACCGGCGAAGATGCGCTGTCTGATTGTTTGAACGAGCGGGGGCTGCCGTCCTTCAATCACAACCTTCATACCGCCAAGATCGTAACGATGCTGGAACGGCGGTACGCGGCCTATGATGGTTTGAACCTGTGCTGGGAAACGCTGGAAGGCATTGCAAAGCACAACGGACCTGTCCACGGCGATTTAGCCAAAGACATGGAAGGGCTGTTCGCTGGGTTTGATCTGGAACTTCACACCCATGCCAGCGCCGAGGCGCAGGTAGCGGCGCTTTCTGATGACATTGCTTACAACACGCACGATGTGGACGATGGCTTGCGGGCGGGATTGCTGGATTTCGCAGCGCTCCAAGATATTGCCTTGCCGGCGCGCGCGCTTCGGGAAATCGACGAAGCTTACCCCGGTTTGCCCAGTGATAAGCGGGC
>JBMTIF010000414.1:0-2858 GCA_049437045.1 Alphaproteobacteria bacterium
GCGGCTCGTGAACTTCTGTGCCTAAACCATGTCCTGTGCGGTGAACAAAGAACGCGCCATAT
Organism: Alphaproteobacteria bacterium; assembly: GCA_049437045.1. GTDB lineage: Bacteria > Pseudomonadota > Alphaproteobacteria > UBA7985 > UBA7985 > UBA7985. The sequence continues at coordinate 63 of JBMTIF010000414.1, forward strand.
CCCGCCTTGGTGATGACCTCCCGCGCAGCATCATCAACGACGTGCGCCTCTACACCGGGCCGGGCTGCGGCCAAGGCTGCCTGCACCGCATCGTCGACTATGGTGTGAATCTCTGCGTAGCCGTCAGGGCCGTCACCGATCAAAGCCATGCGCGTGATGTCAGAGGAATAACCTTCAAACCCCGCACCAACATCCATAACGACAGCATCCCCCGGCCGCAGTTTGGTTTCACCGGTATGGTGATGAGGGAAGGCACCGTTTCGGCCTGAACCGACGATGGAAAACAGCGGTTTGGCTCCCATCGCGGTGAAGGTATCTCGCACGACTTGCGCGACTTCTAACTCCGTCATGCCGGGCTGCATGATACCCCAAGCCGCTTGCAAAGCCTTGTCAGCTTGCTGCGCATTGGTTTTCAAAGTTCGGTACTCACCGTCCTCCTTGCGCATGCGAAGCGCACCAACGGTGCTGGCCGTAAATTGCCGGTTTAATCCGGGCAGCGCGTCAGTGACGAGGGCAGCGTGGTCTGCACGCATGCACTCATCCAGCACCAAACCCGAAAACGACGCCGCGCCAAAATCCGTTATCAGTGCCTCCAAGGCCGCTTCTGGCCCCTCTGCATCAGACCACGTGTAAAACTGGGTGTCGGTCTGCTCACGCGCGCTGTCCGCCTCCAAAGCGGGCATCAGAAAGGCCTCTCTTTCTCGCGAAATGAAGGCGATACAAGCGCGCTCGTCGGCATGAGGATGAACGTTGAGCAACCAGCCCATGTGTGCTCCCGGCGCTAAGGCAACAAGGTCTACGCCTTCGGCCTGCATAACCCCGCGCAAGCGCGACAACCTATCTGTATGACTGGACATGTTTGCTTCCCCTCCAAAACGCTACGCCCCGCATAGGATTGGCAACCATCATTGATGCATTGAGACGAGTTTTCTACCCATTGTTTGCACGGAATTATCCCGAAACCGCAGTTTGCTGTTTTTTGCAGCGTGCGCGTTTGTATGAAGTCGCCCCTGATTTTGGGGTCATCAGCTTTCGTGTGCCGAATGGGTTCAGAGATAGTCAGCCGCGATTTTTCTTCTTACAAATCGTTTTGAGAGGCCGTAAGCGCGCGAGCCTGCATTTTATCATGCCAGTTTCTGGACTGACCAAGATGGGCGCTACCCTCTTTGCTGAGGTGTCCGCTGTCGCGATAGATCAGCTTTCCATCGATTTCCGCGCGGCAGTCTGTGCCCGTACAGATATCGTCTTGCAGCCAATAGACGCTGACGTGGCTCGCCAAGGCCTGAACAAAATCGTTGGAATAAGCCTCATTCGGAAAAGTAAAAGAGCAGGACTGGCCGGATCGATACTGCGCTTTCCTCGTCAGGCATCGGCCTATGTCCGCACCGCTGCGAGGCGTGGGTGAAACCAGAACCACACCGACACCGAGACTGCGAATTGCGGCTACTGTCTCCCCGAATTGCGCGATCAGAAAATCTGGGTCAGGCGCTAAGACGCGGCCATCTTCACCAACGATCTGTTCCTTTTCGACCCAGTCAAAAGGCGAAGATAGAACGACAAATTCGACGGTTTCAGCGCCCTGCAACCAATTGAATACAGCGTTATTGAACGCGTGGCAGTTTTCGACCCAAGCAAAGTCCCGCCCTTCCTTCACGTTCAACCCGGCATAGCCCAAAATCGGTGAACAACTGCTGATCGTGTGTTGGCGGAAATGGATGTCCGGTTTGCTGGCAATGATCCCCTGAGCCAGGTGCATCGCGTAGCTATCGCCCAACAACAGGACTTTTGGCTCTTTGCTTGTTTCGCAGTTTTCCGAGAGATTAAAGCGCCACTCGCACTCCGTGCTCATACCGTGATTAATCTCAGCTCTCTTTTCGAGATCGGCAAACATCTGCCGCTGCTCCGTAACACCACTAAAGCCCCACGTGGCTCGCCCCAAAGCACCTATTGTGCAGAAGCAGACTATGACAACGGCGAAAGAGGAAAACAGGACAACCCGGTTTCCGATCAGTTTTCGTGGCTGACGGAATGGGGTTTCAATGTATTTCCATGACAACACCGCAAGGCCGAAAGCTAAGCCGATCAGCACAACATACGTGGTCCATGGTAAATTCTCACCAAGCCGTATTCTGGCGAAGGCAAAGACCGGCTGATGCCAGAGATAAGCAGAGTAACTGATCACCCCGAGCCCGACGAGAACCCTTGTTCCAAGCAGACGAGCCACCAACGTTTGCGGTGCGCCAAATAGGATCACCAGAACCGTGCCTGCAACGGGAACCAGCGCATAGACGCTTGGGACCGGAGTGGTCTCATTGAAGGAAAAGACCGGGAAGATAATAGCGACCAAACCCACGATTGTCAGAACATCGCTGCGGCCCACTCCGCGCCTTTGCACGATGAATGCCGCGATAGAACCCGCGAGTAACTCCCACGCTCTTGTGTGGGCCAGATAGAAATTAGCGACGGAATCCCGCCGCCATCCGATTTCGCTTATCGCCAGACTGACAAGGGCCAGCAGACTGATCAACACAAACAGATTGCGCCGCCCTAAGCGCCAGGTCAGCAGCAGGAACACGGGAAACAGCAGATAGAACTGTTCTTCAACGGCCAAGCTCCAAGTATGAAGCAAAGGCATGGTTTCAGCCGAAGGCGCAAAATAGCCGCTCTTGGCCCAAAAGAAGATATTGGAGAAAAATAAGCCGACAGCGAATAGACTCTCTGAGAACTCCTTCATGTCACTGGGGAGCATCCATGCCCAAGCGAATGGAATACAGGCGACCATGACAAAGAATAGGG